>JAUWDC010000138.1 GCA_030608985.1 Desulfobia sp.
TATTGAAAAACTGGGCGGTAGCGTAGAGAAAAAAGAGAATCTTGAAGATGACCAGGGACGAGTCATCCAGCAGCTCAAAAGGGATCTGGCAAAGATTGACTTCAACACGGCTGAACGACGGCTTGGAGCAACATTGAAAAACGGCAAGCTTGGAATTAACTGCCTGGGAAAGGATTTCTGGATAGATTCATCAGGAGAGATGGCATCCGACTGCCACAGAAACAACTGGGTACACATCCCGCTCCTGCATTACATACTCTGCTGCAAGGGGAAACAGCCGAACAATGACTGGGTTTCTTTCAGCCAATTGAAAGGAGCGCCGGAATGGAGCAATTTCTTTTCCCACCGGTGCGAAGAATCCCTGAGAGAGCTTGCTGACGCCCATGCCGATCTGGTTTTTAAAATCCTTCACCTTTTCGGGGCCAAACCGGTTTCCGGGGCCACAAATGCTGACCAATCTCTTGTTATATATCCCCTGCCGAAGGTGCCGTTTCTTATCAACTACTGGAAGCCGGAAGATGATTTTGCGTCCAAGCTCAACATTCTTTTTGACCGTTCAGCGGAAGACAATATTAACATGCAGTCAATTTACCTTTTGGGCCGGGGCATTGTTGAAATGTTCCGACAGCTCATAGTTAAACACAGCAAGGATGGGAAGCTGTTCTAAATCGTTCAGACAATCTTCTCCGGCCGTCTCAATCATAAATGAATTGATATTTTTCTCCATTTTTTCTACACTGGAGACAGTTTATACGAACTTAATTCCCCCGCGAACAGAGGATCCTTGCCATGTATGGTATTGAAGCAATTAACGCGGTAAATGGGTGGGCCATGGCCGCTGTCGGCGCTTTGATAGTGTTCTCTGGTCTTGTTATGTTGTCTTTTATTATCTCGCAGCTTCACAAGTTTGTGCCTTTACTGGAAAAAATAGGTAAAAAGGCAGCCAAACCCGAAGCCAGTCCACCAACAGAGACTTTGCCTGTTGAGAAATGCCCCACAGATCTCAAGGTCCAGGCAACCCTGTTCGAACCACTGATCGAGAAGCTTGGTTCCAATTTTCCCCTGGCCGAACTCTATTCACAGGCAAAAGAACAAAATATCCCTCACCCCCATTTAAGCCTGTCCGCTTTCAGGCAAGCCGGCATTCTTGTTCCCCTTGGAGATGGCATCTTTACCTGGGACAAAGAACAATTAACCACAGTGTGCAAAAAAGGCTGACGAGCTATGGATCTATTCATAAAATTCCTGTCGAATACCGGATTTGCCCTGGCTGATCCCCGCCATGTGGTGATGTTATGTGTCGGAATCCTCTTTATCTATCTTTCGATTGCCAAAAAATATGAACCCCTTCTGCTCCTGCCCATCGGCTTCGGAATTATTGTCGGCAACATCCCTTTTTTCAAAGGATTCGGCCTTGGTATATACGAAAACAACAGCGTACTCCACTATCTCTATTTTGGCGTGACATCAGGCCTCTACCCGTCAATTGTCTTTTTGGGATTAGGGGCGATGACTGATTTCTCATCCCTTCTCGCCCGGCCCAAACTGATGCTGCTCGGCGCAGCAGCCCAGTTGGGCATATTCGTCACGCTGCTGGGTGCCCTTGCCTTGGGCTTTCTTCCTGCTGAAGCATCATCGATTGCGATCATCGGCGGTGCTGATGGCCCAACATCGATATTCCTGACCGCCAAACTTGCGCCCCACCTCATTGGACCTGTTGCCATAGCAGCATATTCCTACATGGCGTTGATCCCGATTATTCAACCGCCAATCATGAAACTATTCACCTCACGCCAGGAGCGACTGATAAAAATGCCCGAACCGAGGGTGCCATGTCGGAAAGAACGCCTTATTTTTCCCGTGGTGGGAACTCTGCTCTGCTGTTTCCTGGCACCTGCCTCAATTCCACTCTTGGGACCGTTCTTTTTCGGCAATATCATGAAGGAAAGTGCTGTTGTTGAACGGCTTGCCAATACCGCACGTACGACCATCATTGACACCGCAACCATCTTTTTAGGATTTACAGTGGGTGCCAGCACCCAGGGAGATGTGTTTTTAACGCCACAATCGGTCATGATTTTTTGTCTCGGTGCGGTTGCCTTCAGTTTTGCCACGGCCTCAGGAGTCCTTTTTGCCAAATTCATGAACCTCTTTCTGAAAGAAAAAATCAACCCCCTCCTTGGTGCCGCCGGGGTTTCAGCCGTGCCGGGATCCGCCAGGGAAGTGCACCTGATGGGGCTCAAGGAAGATCCGACCAATTACCTCCTCATGCCTGCCATGGCATGTAATTCTTCCGGAGTAATCGGCTCTGCCATTGCCGCCGGTGTTCTATGGAGTTTGAATATGTAGAGTTACCAAGTGGTTTTTACGTGGGGATACTGGGAAATGAGTCTGTCTTTTGTCAGGATGACACCATTCTCTTCCCGTGCTGTTGCCACAATAATCTGATCCGCTGGGTCCTGGTGAAATGTCCCAGGAAGAACTGTTGATTGATACGATATGCGGGGTGTTAACTGAACAAGGCGCAATTTAGGAATATCCAGTGCCTCTTTGATCCAATCTTCAGCAGCACAAGAGATACCTATTTTCTCTTTTTCAAGTAATTTACAAAATTCCCAGACAGAAATTGCCGACAGCAACAGTTCATCATAGCCGTCAGAATCTCGAATTACCTGAATAACCTCTTTTGAAAGACGATCAGGTTCGGCATTCCACCAGATCCAAGTATGGGTATCAAGCAGGTATTTCATCAATATCTCCTGCAGCTTCCCAGATCTCAGGCCCAAGGGGAGTTATGACATCCTTCTCAAAGGTTATCGTGCCTGCGAGCTTGCCCGGCTCTGTCTTTTTTCCCGGCTCCTGGTAGGAAATTACCCTGGCCACCGGCTTACCTCTCTTGGTCACAATTACCTGCTCACCAGACTCGGCGACAGTCTTCAGGACGGAAAGCGCATGGGTTTTAAATTCACTCACAGATAAAGTTTTCATAGTTTCTACTCCATAGTCTTTTTAAATTACTATAGTCAACCAAACAGGTAAAATCAAGCAGTGGTCATAAAAAAAGCCCTGCCGGAAAGGCAGGGCTTTATAAAAGCATCTATGAACCGGTGCTGTGAGTTTGCACCTGCCAAGTCGGAGGTTTAACAAGGCCACTTTTTGACGAACTCGATACTAGCATCGATCTCTTAAATGCAGGTACACTGAATAATCACTCGACACATAAAGCGAATATGAACACAACATAAAAAGCGAACATAGAGACACGCATCATGGCCAAGCCATCAAAAAAACTGGCAGCTTCTCTCGCAGCACTAAGGGTGCTTCAGGAGAAGGGCGTGGTTGCCATACGATCAGCAGATTTGTCGCGTACCCATAGAGAACGCCTTTCGCAGAATGGTTTCCTGGAAGAAGTGATCAAAGGCTGGTATGTGTCGTCACGCCCAGAAGAAATTGCTGGAGAAAGTACCGCCTGGTATGCGTCCTTCTGGCGCTTCTGTGCAGCTTACCTTAAGCACCTTAAGGGAAAGGATTGGTGTTTGTCGCCAGAGCAATCTCTGTCATTGCATGCAGAAAATTGGACGGTGCCACGTCAGTTGCAGGTTCGGGCAGTTAAGGCACGCAATAATATTACCGCATTCCCGCACAACACCTCGGTGCTCGAAATTCGTGCTGCCATACCGGCAGATAAGGATATTGAGGTGAAAGATGAACTGCGGCTGTTTTCGTTGCCTGCAGCCTTGATTGGGTGTGGTCCGAGATATTTTATACAGCAATCAACCAATGCACGTGCGGCTCTGTCCATTGTACGTGATGCCTCGGAGGTATTGGAGCCATTACTGGAAGGCGGGCACAGCACTATTGCTGGCCGGTTAGCAGGGGCATTTCGTAATATAGGTAGTGATCGCATTGCCGATGAAATTTTAAATACCATGCGTACCGCAGGATACGATGTTCGGGAACAGAACCCCTTCGAAACACCGACGCCACTTATCCTGCCAGTTCGAGCACAATCTCCGTATGTTAATCGTCTTCGTATCATGTGGCAGGACATGCGGGATGAAATTATAGAGCGTTTCCCAAAGGCACCTGGCTTACCAGAAGATACGAGAGCATATCTCAAACGCGTTGAGGATGCCTATGTTACTGATGCCTATCACTCGTTGTCGATTGAAGGCTATCAAGTGGACAGAGAATTAATCGAACATGTACAAAGTGGTGTGTGGAACCCCAAAGACGATGAAAATGACCGACAACATCGTAATGCACTTGCAGCTCGTGGTTATTGGCAAGCATATCAAGTAGTACGAGAAAGTATTGAAAAAGTCCTGGACGGCAATGATCCAGGTAGCGTAGCTGATGATGATCACCGAACCTGGTATCGAGAAATGTTTGCGCCGAGTGTGGCAGCAGGTTTGTTAAGGCCTGCCGATCTTGCGGGATATCGAAATGGGCCAGTATATCTTCGTAGTTCCATGCATGTTCCTCCAAATCAAGAAGCGGTACGTGACGCAATGCCTGCTTTATTTGATCTGTTGCGTGAGGAAACAGAGCCATCTGTGCGAGTAGTTCTCGGGCATTATATTTTTGTTTATATTCATCCCTATATGGATGGTAATGGCCGTATAGGACGTTTTTTAATGAATGTTATGCTGGCAAGTGGTGGATATCCCTGGACAGTTATTCCATTAGAAGAGCGTGACGTCTATATGGCTGCGTTGGAAGAGGTGAGCGTTGCTCAGAATATTGTGCCTTTTACTCAATTGCTGGCACGGTTAGTTGCAGCGTAAGTGATTACCGGTACCGCGCACCTTATGTCTGAATTATGAAGTGGCGCTTTTTGTATATGATACAGCACTGTATCAAAGTACTTAATAAAGCAAAATGGAAAGTCAGTGGAAAAAATGGGGCTGCTGAAATCCTGGACATAAATCCAAATACC
>JAUWDC010000183.1 GCA_030608985.1 Desulfobia sp.
AGTTATTGCTTATACGGTTTTTCGAACTGTGCGTTGTTCCACCTGCGGGATTCTTCTTGAACCGTTTGATGTACTCGTGGACATGCTTATGGGCTATGTACCATCCGGTGCAAATGATTTTGAGGAAAAACGGTTGCGCAAAGAGGTGAAGAAACGAAGCAGAGAGAAACTCAATAAGGATAAGCCGACTTCGGAATAGAAAATCATCAGGGAAGACTTTTTTAAAGAAACTTGAAAGTACCTAGTCAGTTGTCACTGGACTGAGGATGACTTGACAGTCAGCAACGATTAGAACGGAACTTAATTTAACAGTCGCCAGCGGAGATTGTTACGCGGAGTCAGGAAGTATCTTCACACCAGAGACATTTCCACAACTTTACCTTGCCAGATGACAACTCAAAGAAGTAAGAAAAAGTATCCAAGTCTCATAACAAACAATTCTATTATCTTTGATAATAGGTTTTTCTATATAAAGGTGTTGCAACAAATAGTGTTTTTCTTAATAAAAACGTTACGTTAAATCAAAAAAGCCTCTATAGTGATGTTAATTTTCCAGCAAAGAAAAAACATCAAAACGGAGGCTTTGCATGCACCACAAAAATATCAAGTTACTCGTAAAGAAGCAACTTAAAAAACAATTCCCCACCTGGAAACGCTTAGGGAAGAAACAAAAGAAAGACATAGCCCGCAAGGTAGTGGCTGAAGTGGTTGCCGAATATGATTTCAAACAAGTTGTTGATGCACCAAAGGTAGAGCTGCTGGGTATAGAAAAACAGCTTCCAGAGGGGATCATCAAGCTTGATGAAATGGCTCGACATATCGATATGATCAATAATAATAGACTCATAAAGCTCAGTGCTTATAATCGTTCTCCCATCTATATCAAGGATGAGGAACTTGCTTTTGTTGATAGATTGATTGATGACGGGATAATCAACCGTCTACTTTCCTATGATGGCTACAGACCTGCCATGAGGAACCTTTTCCCCTCCAACTTGTTTCGTGCTGAATTGCTCAAAGCAATAAAGTATCCAGAGATCAGCTACCGTAAATTCTGCACCGAAGAGTATCTTGGCTTGGACCGGAAACAGAATCGGGTGTTTACTGGTCTGCCATTACATAAGGAAACTATGATCGATCATAGTCAACTCAGCAAATTCAGATCCAGCCTTTCTTTTACCCAGCAGATCAACTTACTGGTGTATATCCTGCACCATTTTAACCAATCAGGTCTTCTTGGAGGCTGCGTCCTTCATGGTGTTGACTCAACAGAACTGGCAAACGATTGCAGAATTCCTTTAGCCAGTGTCAATATCAAGGGTAAAAAGATACGGATATATAACGATATAGACTGTGATTGCGGCAAACGCCGCAATAAACGAGACAAATCCGTATTTGTTATTGGCTACCGTTTACACACCCTTACGGCTATTGATGCTCAAACAGGCCAGAGCTTTCCTCTTGTTTCACTCCTGGCACCAGCCAATCATCATGACAGCCATTTTCTGCCATTCCTGGTGAGTCTGGCCCAGGCAATGGGGATTGATATACAACTCATCACTGCTGATGAAGCCTACCATGACAAAGATGGTTCCCTGTATAGAAACACAGGTGTCATTGTTACGGCGCCTCCTTTAGTTAAGGTGGATTTGCCTAAAAATGTTAATGGCAGCAATGGAGCCGTTTTTTGCCATAATGAATGCGCTGTTCCCATGCAACATGTCGGTTTTGAAGGACAAGAGCACGAATATAAGTGTAGTGCATCACCAGGAGAGTGCCAACACGTACACGCCTGCCCACAATGCCGCTTTGTGCCTATGGATCGCGGTCTTTTTCAGCGAATACCCTTTGCAACAGAATTTATACAACAGGCCCATGATATTCGTAAAAATTGTGAAAGGCCTTTTAACCTGTTAAAAAATCAGACAGGTCTCGAAACAGTACGAGTAAGAAGCCAGCATGCAACAATGGCCAGGTGCACGTTGAGTTCAATTGCTGTTTTATTGATAAAGATGGCCGGGATAAGGAAAAAGAAAACGACCAAGATACCGCAGCAACAGCGCTTGTTTGCTGACGCTGCCTGATAAAAAACAGTCTGATACTTCTTACAGTTGTTACCTGCTCCGCAGGATACAACTATGCTTTTTTGTCCATGTTGAACATAAACGACTTGCCGTAAAATAAGCGCTGCCCCAAAAGAGGGATATAAAAGAGCACAAATACCTCCGCAAGTTGTATCTTTTGCCAGCAATGACAAAAAAACAAAGCCAGGAAAGGCCAATTTGGTCTGCTGGAGATCTTTTTTCAGGCTTTGGTTCGTTACTTTTCAACACCCTTAAATTGTCGAATTATGAATGTGTATAATGTGTATAATGATAAGCCGTTTTTTAAATTAGCGCTTGCTTGAGCAAGGGCACGAATATGCCCCTGTTTTTTTAATCAAGTGTAGAAGTTCAGACTTGATCTGATAGTTACCAGTTTTGACCAAGTGTCTGTCGGGTCAAGTTTAGGCTACGAGTTTTTCCTCCCAGAGTTTCTTGCCATCCTCAAGAGTTTTCATTGTAGTCCGGCCGCAGCACATTTTTCCTTGATGAGTACGTTCATTATTATATATACGTAACAAACTGTCAGATTTCGCGTAATAAATTTCAAACTCAGTTTTAACTAATCAAGTTTAAAATTCGGCAGGCAGCAGACAACGACTCCGAGAACTGGAAAACGTTTTCATCATCACCTTTCATAGGCACCATACCTGGAGTCAGCTGGTGAGAGTTCTATAAATTTCCGGTACACGTAGGGGCAGTTTTTTCACATTATCTATAAAGGCATAATTAATCTCGCCGAACATATGGGCCATGTAATCCTGGGCCTCGCGATCAATCGTGATGCAGAAGGGATGAATGCCTGCCGATTTTGCCTCGATGAGGGCATGCCGGGTGTCCTCAATAGCATACTCGCCCTTATAGTCGTCGTAATCTTCAGGTTTGCCGTCTGTCAGGATGAGCAATAACCGAACCTTAGCATCAATCCGGCTGAGCACCTGTGTGAAATGGCGTATCGGGGCACCCATACGGGTGTAGTCAACCGGGGAAATGGCAGCAATTCGTCCCTTAATCTCATCGGTATAGGCCTCTTCAAAATCTTTCACATGAAAAATAATACTCCGCGTACGACGCATACCTGAAAAACCATATATTGCATAGCGATCACCGAGGGACTCAAGAGCTTCGCACAAGATAATCAAGGATTCTTTCAAGGCATTACCAACCCATCCTTCTGTAGATGAGGACATATCCACCAGAAAAAGAGTGGCAATATCGCGTTCATCACGCAGGAGCCGGATAAAAAGACGATCAGAAGGCACCTGCCCTGCCCGGGTGTCTCCCAAGGCTTCAATAAGTGCTTCAATATCAATATCATCACCGTCCCGCTGCCGCTTTATAAATCGATGCTGGGTACGCATCATCTCAAACTGTCTTTTGAGCTGTATAATCTGCCCGCTGTATTTCTCGAGAGTTGCCGAAACAAAGCTTCCCTTGGTTGAGGTCACCTTTTTTTCAATAAGATGGCACCAATTTTTCCTGAAACCCTGGCGGCGAAAATCCCATTCATCATAGATTTTCTCTCCTGCCATTACTTCTTCTCCAGCGGCATCTATTTCCGCCCCCGGGTGGAAGTTGCCGCTGCCAGCCATTTTCTGAGCACTGTCAATATAGGAAGAGGGAATTCCTCCCAAGTCATTACTGATCTCCCTGACAAGCTCACGAATATCATCCGGGATCTCAAGCTGCTGATCGTCAAGACGGATATAACGCATTTCTCCGCCAGCCTGTTGTTCTTCCTCCCTCCCCGGCTCAAACTGCATGAGAGTTATTCCGCTGTCCGGTGGTGCCTGCTGCACTGACTGCTCCTCACCTTCAGACACGGTACTGTCAGCTTTATCAGCCCCAGAAAAAAACAAGGCCGCCAAGGCCTCAACAAACTGCGTCCTGTTTTCTTCCCGGTGGGCAAGGCGGGCTCGATGCGCAGCGGCAGCATGCAAGGCTCCCTGAAAGATAAAAGATTCCTGGAGCACATCACCGGTATCAACTTGACAGTACAGCTCATACACCCGAGACGTCTCCAACATGACATCTATTCTTGTAGAGGACAGTGTCTGCATTTTCATCAATACATCAGCCAACTCTTCATCAACATCCGGGATTGTCTTA
>JAUWDC010000056.1 GCA_030608985.1 Desulfobia sp.
AAATCTTAATGGAATCTTAACAACTTAGCCAAAAACAGAGATATTAGGAGCTTTTAGGAGTATCCGAGAGAGAAAAACAGATACACGCCACATGGTGATAGGCAAACGATTAAACCCTGTCCTTTTCTATGCCTCTGTTAACAGCCATTTCTCCCCAATCACAAAAAACACGGTGTTATGGGCAATTAAAAAATGTTACTGGCAATATATTCACAAAATCAATTAGTTACAAACTGTTGATAACTTCACCATTCTGTAATGGAAAATCACAGAATATCGTCTTTGACAATCCTGCAGCAGTTTTATAAAAAGATGCCCATACAAATTGGAGAGCGCACATTATTTGAAAAATTCCAGACTTTTGCGGAAAAAAACGATGATATGGCAACAGATTAAAGAAATTTTATCCCAAAAACTTCCAGAAAGTGCCTATTCACTCTGGATCACCCCCTTGTCCTGTACTGTGGAAAACCAGACACTTATGATAGGAGGGCCAGATAAATTCTTTACATCCTGGGTTTCGGACAATTACCGCGCACATATTAATGAAGCCCTCCAACTGATTGGTTCCAGCAATATGAATGTGCACTTTATTGCCACGGGAAAAAATAAGTCCCAGCCACTTCTCCCCCCACGACAGGAACCATTGCGCCTTCCCAATATGCCCAAGGCAAAATCAACTATTCGTACATTACACCCCCGATACACCTTTGATGAATTCATGGTCGGAGAAAGCAACGCGTTTGCACACTCTGTATGTGAATCCATTGCTGCAAATGATACCAGTATGGGAAGTTGTATCTATCTGAAGGCAGGAACAGGCTTAGGGAAAAGTCACCTGACCCATGCAGTGGCCCATCAAATTATCAATAATTCCCCAGCAACCCGTCTTCATTTTTTGACCGCGCAACAACTCACCGCAGAAATGGTACATCACATAAAAGATAACTCCATGGCACGTTTCAAGGAAAAATATCAAAAACATTGTGACGTCCTGCTGCTGGATGACATTCATACCTTAAACGGCCGAACAAAAACCCAGACAGAACTGGCAGAGGCCATGGATGTCCTCATGGAATCCGGGAAAAGAGTCGTTTTCGCAAGCTCTTTAACCCCTCAAGAAATTCCCAATATCGAAACGGGATTTCGCTCCCGGCTCTCTTCCGGCCTTATTACCTCCATTAACCCGCCGGATCTTTACACCAGAATAAAAATTATCCAGAGAAAGGCTCTCGTAAACAATCTATCCTTATCAGATGAAATTGTTGACTATCTGGCGACAAATATAAAAGGCGACATCCGCCAGTTGGAAAGTGCTATCGTCAGCCTGAAGGCCCAATCATCATTGCTCCAGATGACTCCTAACTTCACAATGGTCAAGGAGACACTCAGCAATATTACAATTCCAGATAGACAGATTTCATCGGAAATGATCCGTGATCTTATTGCTGTTCAATTTAAGGTCAGTGTCGCCGATTTGAAATCCAAGTCGCGGAAAAAAGCCATTGCCTTTCCAAGACAGACGGCAATGTACCTGGCGCGAAAATATACAGAAGGTTCTCTGGCAGATATAGGCAAGGCGTTTAACCGCGACCACTCCACAGTTGTCCATGCCGTAAGGACTATTACTCAGAAAATAGCTCGAAACAGCAGTATACGTGGTCAAATCGACTACTTGGCTGACAAAATTAAAAAGCAGCTTTTGTAGATTTCGGATTGCGGATTTGGGATTGCGGATTTAGCTTTTTAAAATCGGTTGAACCTGCAAAAGTCTTTTTCTCACCACAGGGCACACAGAGACCACAGAGAAATATTTTTTATTAGTAGTCACCTCTGTGCTCTCTGTGTGCTCTGTGGTTAATTTATAGTTTTTACGACTTCATAAAAATTTGACCCTGTAATTCTCCAGATAGTCAAAAATTAGAAATAAACAGGTTTAACCGGAGCTTCCGGAGTGTCACCGCGTTTTCCGGCAACAATATCTTCCGCTACCCTTTTTGCTGATTTTGTCATGTCATTAATGCCGATACCGTCCCAGCCGAATCCACAGATATAGAGCCCCGGCATCTTCTGTTCCACCCCAAATCTCCAATGCAACAGGGCCGGATGATCCATTTCAAGCTGCGGGATTCCACTTTTCGGGCGTAGAACCTGGGCAAAAATTGGTTTTTCCGGCAAATCCATTAATTGGCTTATATCCTGACACACCCTCTCTATAATCTCCTCATCACCAAGCTCCAGCCTTTCCGGATGCCTTCTCCCTCCCACCAAAGCCTCAAGCAGGACATTATCACCAGGGGCACGGTTGGGAAACATCTGTGATGAAAACATGGCGCCAAGGGTAAATCGTTTTTCACATTCAGGGGCAAGATAACCAAACCCATAAGGGATGCGGGCCTTGTTCGAAAACCCAAGAACAACATTTACTATCCGGGAAACAGGGACGCTGCTAACAGGAGGCGTATCCAGAGGAGAAAGCAATTTCAGGGCCTCATTCACAGGCAATGCCAAAACCAGCTCTTTGCCGGAGACCGTTCCTTTTTCTGTCTCCACCTCCCACATTCCGTCCTTCCTGACAATTCTTGTCACTGCCGTCCGCAATTCAATTTCCTTGCCCTGAACAAGGGCATCAACAAGCCTCTCAAGCCCCTGGGGAAAATTTTTCATGGCAGGCAACTTGTTTTTCGGACCATCCGATTTTTTCTTTGCTTTCCGAATCAAGGCACGCAATAGCGACCCATGCTCTTTTTCGAGCCTCCGTGCACCGGGCATGACAGCATCAATACTCAGCTTCGTATAATCTCCGGAAAAACTTCCTGTAACTGCGGCATCCACTAATGGAAGAATACTTTTACCAAAACGTCGACCTGCCCATTGCCCGATAGTCTGGTTTTCTTCAACAGGCTTAATCCAGAAATCCGCAAGGAGCCGTAATTTTGCAGAAAAAGACAAAAGTGGTGTCGTCAATATTTTCAGAGGTTTCTGAGGAAGCTGAACAAGTTTTCCCTGATGACACACATAACGATGGAAGTCCCCAAGAGGAGCCTGCTGAGCCTCCTTGTCAAGCCCGGTGTCTTCAAGTATTTCCCGACTTGCCGGAGCGTTGTCCAGGAAACCATGGGGACCCAACTCCGCCAAAAAGCCATCTTTCTTAAATGACTGGACTGCACCTCCCGGTCTCCCTGTTTTCTCCAGCAACAGGACATTAAGCCCCGGAGACATCTTGTTTAAGAAATGAGCGGAACTCAATCCGGACAGGCCGGCGCCAATAATAATTATATCGTAGTTTTTTTCCATATTGCGTCTCAGGTTGCTTTCCTGTTATTAATAATCCCGTTTGACGTATTCACAAAAAACGCTCATACGCCGCTGTTAATCTTCTGTCGCTACTTGATATTACCGGTGGCGATAATTCAAATCATGGCTATCAGCGAGTTCAGCCCGTTTGACATATGTTACTCAAAAAAATGCCCCTATCAAAATGAAAAATTCTTTTCCATAGAGTATGATGGCCCCCATGAGAGCAACACATAAAAAACGGGTTTTATTTATATGCTATTCCTTAAGTGGGCAGACCAACGGTTTATTGCTTCATCTGGCCGCCGGTATGGAGGAAGAAGGCGTTGAAGTTGTGATTGAGCGCCTCAGGCCATTAAAGCCTATACGATTTCCCCTCGGCTCGACAAGAACAACGATCGCCATGATGCTGATCACCTTTTTCCGCAACCTTGTTCCCATTGCCCCTCTTTCAGAAAAAACAAAGGAGCAATACGATCTGATCATTCTGGCCGGCCCCACATGGTCATATCATCCCAGCGGGCCAATCTTATCCCTTTTAAAATTTGACGGAAAACGCCTTTTCCCGAACCAGACTGTGCTACCTGTTATATCTTGCCGTGGTTATTGGCGCATGCACTGGCTCGGCCTGCGACAATTACTTAAAAAATACAGTGCACGGGTACCAAACAAAATTGTTTTCAGCCACCCCAGCAAAGAACCATGGCGGACCTTAGGTGTTTTCCTCAAGCTTGCCGGCAAAAATCCTGAACGATCAAAATTCATGGGTAAATTTTACCCCAAATACGGCCATACAAGTGATCAGCATGAAGAGGCCTTTCGTTTTGGGAAGATGATTGGCAATGCGCTCACAGAGGATCAACCCATCGAAAAACTTAATTTTCGTACCCCCCTGGCCATGCCATAACATTAATTAATAATTGAAAATTAAGAATTGAGAATTAAGAATTGAGAATTGAGGTACTTTTCTAATAGATATTTCATTCGTAATTCGTAATTAATTTTGCCCACAGGGTTTATCCCCCTCAAGGAGGGACTGAAAAGAGTACCCCCTTGCGGGGTGCATTATGCTCACCAGGGGCTAAAATTCAATTCCCCTCTGCGCCTTGACCCCTTTCTGATACGGGTGTTTCACCTCGACCATCTCGGTCACAAGATCAGCTGCATCAATGAGCTTCTTACTGGCATTTCGTCCTGTTATCACAAGATGGAGTCTCTCGGGACGGTTGTCCACCAACTCAATCACCTCATCTTCAGAGACCATCTCGTATGTAACAAGATAAGTCAATTCATCCAGGACAACCATGTCATAGAGGTCACTGCGAATTTTTTCTTTAGCAAAGTCAAAAGCCTCACGAGCTGCACGAACAGCTTCTGACTTATCCTCTGTCGCCCAGGTAAAGCCACTGCCTTTCACATGAAATTCAACATTATCAGAAAATCTGGCAAAGGCCTTTGCCTCGCCCGTCTGGGCATTGCCTTTGATAAACTGAATCACACATACCTTAAAACCATTGCCTGCCGCCCGCATGGCCTGGCCAAAAGCTGCTGTAGACTTCCCCTTGCCATTGCCGGTATTAAGAAGGACGAGGCCTTTCCGGGTCATTATTTCCCCCCCCAGGTGAACTGTTCCTCTGATGAATACTTTTCCAACTGTTGCAGATAATAATGCCGACTGTCCGGGTCCGCTGCCGCGACAGCTTCTTTCCCGACACGAATGGCATTTTCTGTAAAATCATTCACATAATAAGCCGTGGCCAGGGTGTCGAGAATATAGGCAGTCGGCTTAAGGGTTGCTGCTGTTCGTGCCAGCATCAAGGCCCGGACAGGATTCAAGACTTTTTCATCCCCTGCGGTTAGCAATAGCCAGGCAAGATTATTGAGGATATCAGGATGATCAGGAGCCAGCGTCAAAGCACGTTCATAGGCATCAGCGGCTTCACTGTATTGTTTTCGTCCCTGTTGCAGATCACCCAGCAATTGAAACCAGAGTGGGTTTGCAGGCTCCTCCACTGTCTTTTGAGTATACAATTTGGCAAGATGTTCCAGCGGCGCCCGTTCCAAAAGATCACTTGGCATTTTCCACAAAGAAAAACTGACCGCACAGAGCACAGCAAGATACAAAAGAAGCATCCCATATACCTTGCGGTGATGCTTGGTAATTTGTTCCGGTTCCCTTTCACAGCTGTGCAGAAAATCCACTCGCTGGCCAATGCCAAAATGGTGCCAGTTCGGCAAATCTCGAATATTCCCACTGAGCCAGGCAACCTTTTCAAGTGCGCTGACGATAGGCCCACTTCCTCCGAGGGAAGTCGAAGCATGGATATCGGCCTGGCGCTCAAAATTTCTCATGAAAAACCCGAAAACAAATCGAAAATAAACAATAAGAAGAATGAGTAATGCCAATGTACTGAGGAAAATCAGTACCGAGTCTGTCTGCTTGCCAAGCATTTTCGTAAAACTGTAAAACAGACTCGACTTAAGCAAAAGATACATAAAGAGATACGAACCTAATTGAGCAATAAGACTGAACCCAAGGAGAAGAAAAACATAGAGCTGAAGATGATACCGCTTCACATGACCAATTTCATGGGCCATGACCGCGTCGACTTCCTGACCCGTCAAATTATTCAGCAAGGCAGGCGTGATAAGCAGATACCTGAAGCGACGGACCAACCCCATGATCCCTGCAGTAACTGCATGTCCCTCAAAAAGAGGCCAGAGCATAATATTGGCGTATCTGAGTTTCTGCTTTCTGCAGAAATTCTCAATGTGATCTCTGACAGGACCATCCGGAAGAGGTTGACACTTCCAGAGCCTGACAAGAATCACAGGAAAACTCACGGCAAGTAAGATAAAGAAAGAGAGAAAGAACAGGGGTTCTCCCCATGATGATTCGAGAAAATCTGCGACCGCTGGGAATGGCAGGAGGAGGAGAAGATCAAAGAGTAGTGAAAGCAGCAACCATGGGAGAATTATGGGAATATTGTTTGATATATTAGACTTAAGAAAAGCCCCTGTGGAATACGCTCGGCCAAATACAGTGCTGTAGCTCTCCCGTGCTCCAGTCCATACCAGGCAGAGGTAAGAGAAAAAGAGGAGGATACCGCCAATGCTGATGAGAATAGGCAAATTGTCCGTTAATGGCAATTCTGCAAAATAATATTGACAATCCAGCACATACACATCTATAGCCACTGAACCGATGGCAAGAATGGAAAACTTCTGCTCTGCTTTGAAATACTCGGAGACCTTGGAGACTCGCTTCCTGCCATATCCCAAACGCACCAGAAACCAGAAAAAGAGCCCTTTGGCACCAAACAGAAGGAGGGTTATACCGGGAAAAAGTTGGGGAGTATCCGCCACACTGTTGGTGGACAGGATAAAAATAACAACTATGAAGTAAATAAGATTATTGTAGATCACTTCATGCGGCTTCCGTATAACGAAGTGCGAAGTTGCCGGGTATTGTGCCGCCGACAGCCGGCAAGCAGATGTGCAAGCTGCTGGTCGTTGAACATCTTTTTTTCAACAAAATACTCGCCAAATTTTTTCTGCATTCGTTTTTGCCGCCAGACAAGAGAATGAAGCTGGGAACCAGAAAGAAGGCCTAACTTCCTTGCTGTCTTCCCAAAAGGATTCCGAGGAGTGCTGTGACGGAGGACTGCGCTTATTTCACTGGAGTTCAGCCACCCCTGCAGCCGTGCAATCTCACCCAGCCGTGGCCGCTGTTTCCGCTGCCACAACAGGGCTTGCACCAGGTCACTCCAGCCTATGT
>JAUWDC010000076.1 GCA_030608985.1 Desulfobia sp.
GGCTTCGAAGCAATACTGGCGCTATTCGAGAAGGCCGAAATGGGCGAAGATGAGGTGCTAGTGAATAGTCACGTTTCAGGATGAATAAAATTGCCGAGCAGGAACAACCCCACACCAACAACTATAGCTGAATCTGCTACATTAAAAGCTGGCCAATGGTATTGACCAACATAAAAATCTAGAAAATCAACCACTGCCCCAAAACGAACCCTATCTATCAAATTACCCATGGCTCCACCTGCGATGCATGACAATGCATACACATACAGGCTTCCCTTCCGGCGGTAATGTTTGAAAAGAAAAATTATAGCAAAAACAGCGATCAAGGCAATTATGCCAAAAAACCAGGTTCGCCATCCACTTTCATTGCCGGCAAGAAGACCAAAAGCAGCCCCTGTGTTGCGAATGTTTATCAGATTGAAAAACCCTGGGATGACTGTCCTGGTTTCATACAATGAAAAATGGGTTAGAATCCAATGCTTTGTCAGCTGGTCGGCAACAACCACACATGATGCTACAGCAAACAACACACGATAAGAGGCCGATTTTCTCATCCCTGTCCATCTATTTGTGCCATTACAGTTGAACATCTTCCACATATCTGTGGATGATTCATATCCTGGCCAACTGTCTCACTGCGCATCCAGCATCGTTCACACTTCTGGGTCTCAGCAGCCCTGACATCAATTGACATTTCAGGGTACAATTCACTGGTAACCGCATCCGGGCCAGCATCCCCCACCTTTTTTATACCAGAAACAATACAGATCATTGCCAAAGTGTCCCATTTATCAGTAAGGAACTTTTCAAGTTCACCTGATACAGTCACACTAACCTCGGCCTCGAGGGAATGACCGATAAGCTTTTCTCGACGGGCAACTTCCAGCACCTTGGTTATTTCAGTTCTAATTTCCTGAAGTTTTCCCCAGGTAGTATTTAATTCTTCGTCTAAATACTCATCTTTTAAAGATGGAAACCGGGCCACAAACACATTTTCTTCCCTGTTTGCATCTGCCGGCAAGAATGGCCATACCTCGGCGGCAGTGAATGAAAGCACGGGACTCATAAGACGCAGGAGGCCGTCGAGAATCTCATATAATACCGTCTGTGAGGCTCTTCTTGCAGGAGATACGGCGTATTCCGTATACAGCCTGTCTTTAAGAATATCAAGGTAGAAGGCACTCATGGTCACGTTGCAGAAATAGGGAATCGTCTGAAACACAGTATGAAAATCAAAATCTTCATATGCTTTGATAACTTTACGTTTGACAACCTCAAACTGCGACAAAGCCCAACGATCAAGCTCTCCCATATCACTAAACGAAACAGAATCCTGTGCAGGGTCAAAATCACTTAAATTACCAAGTAGATAGCGGATGGTATTCCTAATTTTCCGGTAGGCATCAGAAAGACGGTTCAAAATCTCATCAGAAATCTTAATGTCATCACGATAATCTTCCGACGAAACCCAGAGGCGGAGGATCTCAGCACCATATTTTTTGATAATTTCTTCTGGGGCAATGACGTTTCCGATGCTTTTCGACATCTTTTTCCCACGACTATCAACGACAAAACCATGGGTCAATACCCCTTTATAGGGAGGGACACCCCTGGTTCCAATAGAAGCCAACAGAGAACTCTGGAACCAGCCTCGGTGCTGATCACTTCCTTCCAGGTAAAGGTCAGCGGGAGTCGCCAACCCCCTCTCTTCAAGAACTGCAGCATAACTCACCCCTGAATCAAACCAGACGTCGAGGATATCTTGCTCTTTTTCAAAATCAGTGGAGCCACAGTTCGAACATTTACAATCATTACCCAGGAAGTCTTCCAAACCATGTGAAAACCAGGCGTCAGCCCCTTCTTTCAAAAAAAGCTCATCAATCTTTGCATTAATGGCATCATTATTCTGAATATGACCGCATTGCGAACATATAATTGCTGTAATAGGAACACCCCAGGCGCGTTGTCTGGAGAGACACCAGTCAGGTCTGTTCTCGACCATGCCGTAAATCCTATCCATGCCCCAGCTGGGGGTCCAGGAAACTGTTTTAATGGCGTCAAGCGCTTTGCTCCGGAGATTGTTGTTATCCAACGAAATAAACCACTGCTCAGTGGCACGGAAAATTACAGGTTTCTTGCATCGCCAGCAGTGCGGATAGCTGTGAGAAAGTTTGCCCATACCCAAAAGAACGCCACTTTTCTTCATATCTTCACAAATGACAGGATTTGCTTCTGTGATATGCATTCCCGCATATGGCCCAGCTTCATCGGTGAACCTGCCATAATTATCCACTGGAGACAGAACAGGGAGATCATAACGTAACCCGGTGATATAATCCTCACGTCCATGCCCGGGGGCAGTATGAACGCAGCCGGTACCAGTTTCCAGAGTTACATAATCAGCAAGAACAATAAGAGACTCTCGCTCAAGAAATGGATGTTTGCACTTCTTCCCTTCCAATTCGGTGGCAGAAAAAGTAGTAATGATCTTATATTCACTGATTCCACAGGCCTCTAAAGCCTGTTCAACAAGCCCTTCTGCCAGGATAAACACTTCATCACCAACCTCAACAGCGGCATAAGTAAAATCCGGATGGAGAGCCACTGCAAGATTTGCCGGCAATGTCCATGGAGTTGTCGTCCAGATAACAGCCGCTGTTTTTTTCCCTTTCAGCTCAGGAATAATGTTGCTTATATCATCAGCAATAGGAAATTTAACAAAAATAGATGAGGAGGAATGATCCTCATATTCCACCTCGGCTTCAGCCAATGCAGTCACGCATGATGAACACCAGTAAACAGGCTTCTTGCTCCGTGTCACCGAGCCGTTTGTCAGAAAACGATTAAACTCCCGGGCAATTGATGCTTCATATTCATTTTTGATAGTGAGGTAAGGATTGTCCCAATCTCCAAGCACTCCAAGCCTTTTAAACTCTTCTTTCTGGATTTTTATCCATTTCCCTGCATACTGACGGCATGCGTTTCGAAAAGAAAGTTTGGGAATATCCTTTTTTTTCGATCCCAGTTCCTTGTCAACATTATGCTCTATAGGCAGCCCATGACAATCCCAACCTGGTATATACGGACAGTGGAAACCAGCCATGCGTTTTGACTTTAGGATTATATCCTTTAAGACCTTGTTAAACGCGGTCCCCAAATGAATATGACCATTGGCATAAGGAGGACCATCATGGAGAAGGTAAAGAGGTTTACCTTCGGTTTTTTTCTGCACCTTCTCATAAAGCTCTTCTTTTTCCCAGGCTTTCAGCATCACCGGCTCTTTCTGGGAAAGGTTCGCCTTCATTTTAAATTTTGTTTTAGGAAGGTTGAGCGTATCTTTATAGTCCACAGCTTGCTCCAATTTTAACTTTTGTATTCGTAACTATTCAATAGCACCTCATCTTTGTCCATTTTCGCCTTCTTGAATAACATTAGTATGCTTCGAAGTCCCAAATGAACAAATATAAGGCACTATTAAACAGTTATAGTCCGTGGTTATTTAACTTTTTAAATTTCGCTAAATAATTACTTGTATTCTATATATTAATGAGAGCGCTACAATAACAAGTTAGCCCTAACTTGCAAGCGAAAATGAAGCCTATGACCACCTCGCTTAAATGGATCCCTCATATTGACAGCTCCATTGAGAAACAATATAGTGTCGGCAATATTTTTTATTTTTTATGGAGAAAAAAAATGACACCAAAAGTAATTGCTATGGCGGGGAAAGGCGGCACAGGAAAGACTACCACCTCTGCTCTCCTGATAAAATACCTTCTTGAAAAGAAATTGACGCCGGTGCTGGCTGTTGATGCTGACTCCAACGCCAACCTCAACGAACTGTTGGAGTTAGAAGTCTGCTCGACCATTGGTGCCATCCGTAAAGATCTCAAAGGTGACATGCCTTCAGGTATGACACGGGATCAATTTATGGAAATGAAGATCCAGCAAGCCATTATTGAAGACAGCGGCTTTGACCTGCTCGTCATGGGACAGCCGGATGGTCCCGGCTGTTACTGTTCAGCCAACCAATACCTGGCCATGACCATGGAGCGTCTGGCGGACAATTACCGATATATCCTGGTGGATAATGAGGCAGGAATGGAGCACTTGAGCAGGATGAACCTGCGGTCCATCGATTATCTGTTGATCATCTCTGATCCATCAGCCCGCGGCATTCTCACTGCCCGCCGCATCGCGGAGATAACCGATCCTCTTGGCCTAGTAGTGAAGAACAAGTACCTGATCGTCAATCGAGCTCCAGAGCCTATGACACCGGAACTTGAAGCGAAGATCAAAGAAGCAGTCAAAGAAAGTAATCTTCCGCTGGGAGGAATTTTCCCGGCAAGCAACGAACTCGTGCAACAGGAAATTACCGGCACATCATACCTGCAGCTGGACAATAATATTCCTGTGGTCCAAACAGCTTTCGCCACCTTTGACAAGATATTTGGGTAGTTAATTGGCTCATGGTCTGTGGCTCATAGCTTTACCAATCAGCTATGAGCCATGAGCTAACAGCTTATCACTACCTCTTGATATTAATCAAATCGTTCAGCATCTCATCGGTAGTGGTAATAATTTTTGCGTTGGCCTGAAACGCCCTCTGCACGGTAATCAATTTAACAAATTCTGTTCCCAGGTCCACATTCGACTGCTCAAGAGCATTGGGCGCAATGGTTCCAAGTCCGTTTGTGCCAGGAACACCAGTCACAGGCGCACCCGAATCGGTGGTTTCCCTATAGATATTCCCACCTTCTTTAAATAATCCGGCAAGACTGGCAAAATTTGCCAGAGCGACTTGGGCTTTTAGCAATACCTGACCATTGGAGTAATTACCGGTAATCACCCCCATGGTGTCAACAGAAACAGACTGCAGAAACCCTGAGGCAAAACCATTCTGATCCTGAAATATAGTCGTTGAACTATTAGCATATTGTGTAGTAGACAAAGCCTCGGGAGAAAAGTCGGAGCTTATCACATCGCCCTGTAGACTGCCGTCCACACCGCTAATATTGGCGTCTAAGGTCAAGAAGGGGGTCGGACCACCTCCAAACACCCACGGATTTACGCCGGTACTCGTAAAAGTGGTCATTTCGAGCGCGCTCGTATATCCGGAGGCTTGATCAGCAACTCTGTCGGTAAGGACTATTCTCCCTGCAAAATCTATCTCCGCATCACTTCCAAAGACAATCTCCAACTCATCCAAAAAATCCTGAACTGTACCGATTGTGTTATCAACCACAGTAAAACTTCCAGATACGCTTACACCTCCACCGTTAATCCCATCAAATGAAAAAATGGTTCCTGTAGTAACAGGAGCTGCTCCAGCATCATCATACACATTTACCCACAATGTATTAGGAGTTATCACTGGGGTTGACCCTCCTGCACTCAGTCCCTGTCCTGTAGATAAAATTTTTGTTTTCGGTGTCGTGATATTAAGGATAGTATCTCCATTAATACCTGTTTCACCAAATGGATTAGCAGGATCATTACTGTCTCCTCCAGGAGGATCAAGGGTTCCATTATTTATCATGCTTATCACATGCATTCCGCTGTTGCCCGCTACGAGATCCGTCATTTTCAAACGTCCCATGGCATCGATAGTTGCCGAACAGCCAAAAGTACTTTCTATAGCATCAAGAAAGACCTGGACTTTTTCACCGGAAGTGGGATCGCTATTGACAAAGTATGTCATACTTACTCTGGTTCCGTCATGACTGAATCCCTCAATAGTGATGGTGTCACTTGGCCCTACCGCTCCGTTACCAGTAAGCTGTAGCCCACTCTGATCATAGACATCGCTCCAGTATGTTTCAGCCGTTATATACCCAGCACCCGTTGTGGCGCTGTCTAATGCTCCCAAGTCACTGACCAAAATCTGGCGTATATCTGTTACCGTGCCGTTATACTGGGCTCCAAGATTGAGCCGTATAGACTGGTTTACATCGGCTCCGGTAAAATTTGCTTCAAAGCTGTAGTAGGAATCCGTATTTTCAAGAATGATCCTGTTTTCGGATCTGGCAGGGTTCACTTCCCCATCCGGTGGCACCTCATATGCCGTTATTTCGCTAATATTACCAGAAGTATCAAACTGGAGAACACCATACAATAAGGCACCTGCGCCCTTATGTTCCTCGAAGTTATACGTGGTATTGGGTGCATACACCAGCTGCTCGACAGCCGTCAATGTTCTCATGTCTTCTGACGGATCACAGGTCACCAAAAACTCCCACTGGTTGTCCACCGTGGTACGATCAAAATAGATGGCAATATCATGACTTGCCCCCTTGGCATCATAGACCTTAATTGAACTGGTGTA
>JAUWDC010000151.1 GCA_030608985.1 Desulfobia sp.
GATAGGACATACACTACTCCAAGCAGAAAAAGTGTTACTTGAGGTTCCGTTGCGATGACCATGAGTAAAAGAACCATCCCGACAAGAAACTGGAATTTTGTTTTAGATATCTGTTTAAAACTGCTGTAATGATGGGTGCTAACCATAAGATAAGAAAGTCCATAGACCATAAACAACATGACGATATCCCGATAGGTCCCAGTTGTCCCAACGAAACGACAAAATAGGACAGCGGTGGCGACCATTCCAGCTGCAGCCGGACATGGCAAACCAACAAACACATTCTTTGGCGTCTCTTCAATCATGGAATTGAAGCGCGCAAGTCTTAGCGCTGTGGTTGCGACATAAAGAAAAGCAGCCAGCCACCCATAGCGGCCATATGGCTGCAAAACCCACAGGTATGCCATCAGAGCAGGAGCCACACCAAAAGAGACGAGGTCACATAAGGAATCATACTGCTCTCCAAATTTACTTGTTGTACCTGTCATACGGGCTACGCGGCCATCAAGACCATCAAAAACACCGGCAACGATAATGGCAACAGCTGCATGCAGAAAGTGACCATTTATAGACGACACAATAGAATAAAACCCACTGAACAGGCTCAGAGTTGTCAGCAGATTTGGGAGCAACGCTACTGACCCACGTGACGAATGTATTTTATCGTTATTTTCTTTCACTTATTCCTCAATGTATTTCCGGAAAATTAGTAACTGTTCAGCAGCACTTCATCTATGTCCGATCAGGCTTGCTCACATAGATTTACTATAACAGCGAAGCGGTGTCATCGTAAGCCTGCTTGAACATATCGAAAGCACTGTTGAACAGTTACAGTTGGGAGTTTAGCTAAATTATTTACTTCTACATGAATAGTTACAAAGATTAATATTGAACTAACCGAAGATATTACAATTTTTCCCAATAGGACATGTTAACGATAATAATCTGCAAATGTCAACAACGCCACATGAAAATATTGGTAAAGACGAGCCTCTCGGCTGAATCAGGAAAGATAGCCCAAAATAGTTTCGCCGGCCCGCACTTTCTGGCCTGGTGAAATTTCTATCTGAGTTTTCAAAGGAAGGTAAAGGTCAAGTCGAGACCCGAAACGAATCAAGCCGAATCGCTGTCCTCGCGTAAAAGCATCTCCTCTCGTTGCCCAACAAACAATTCGCCGGGCAATGAGGCCAGCCACCTGAACAACAGCATAGCTACTTTCGGAAGATGTATGTACGATAACAGCACAATATTCATTTTCCAATGCTCCACGGTCGCTATCTGCAGAATAAAAACGCCCTGGTTCATGCCTGACAGCCGACACCCTTCCAGACATAGGGATTCTGTTTACATGAACATTAAAAATATTCATGAAAATACTGATCTTATAGACATGTTCATTAACAAAACGATCATCAAAAATCTTTTCCACCAGAATGACTTTGCCATCCGCTGGAGAAACAATAACATCCTCCTCATCAGGAGTGATGCGCTCAGGATCTCTGAAAAAATAAAGGAAAAAAGCTGTACACAGTAAAGCCAGTATTCCTGCTATGTCATAATCAAGAAGAGATGCAATAACGGCAGACAAGGCCGCAAGGCCTATAAATGGATAGCCCTCTAGGGCAACTGGTATTTTGGGAGTAAGCATATCTGACTGCCTCGTAAAAACTTAATTTTTTTACCGCTAAGGCGCAGCAGCGCAGCGGCGAAGAAACAAAGAAAATTCCTTTTAGAACGATAGGTTACCTTCGCCGCTGTGCTGCTGCGCCTTAGCATCTTTGCGTTAAGAAAATGACTTTTTACGAGACCATCAACCTTGAAGAGATATCTAATGCAGTGTTAGTACTTTTTGGAAGCACGGGTCATAGCAATCGTGCCGGTTCGAATAATCTCCTGAATCCCAACTGGACGGAGAAGATCAATCATCGCCTTAACTTTATCTCCAGTACCTGTCACCTCAACAGCAAAACTTTTTGGACTCACATCAACGACACGTCCCCTGAAGATATCTACTATTCTCAGAATTTCTGCCCTGGTGGACGGTTCTGCCTTTACCCTGACAAGGGCCATTTCTCTTTCAACATACTCCTTTTCACTGATATCTGTAACCTTGATAACATCTATGAGCTTATGGAGCTGCTTTGTGATCTGCTCAATAATTGCATCCTCACCAGATGTAACGAGAGTCAGACAAGACACGTCTTTTTCTTGCAGGGTCGGGGAGACTGATAAACTTTCTATATTAAACCCTCTACCGCTGAAAAGGCCGGTAACCCGGGACAGGACGCCAGGCTTATTTTGTAATAGTACGGATATGGTGTGTTTGTGTTTCATTTGAATACCTTTATATCAAAGCTGTTTGTTATATTGCCGCATCGGCTAGACCAGAAGCATCTCGGTTGTTGCTTTACCTGCCGGAACCATTGGGTAAACACCCTCTTCACGAGAGATGACGAAGTCCATAATAACGGTGTTATCTGTCGCAAGAGCTTCTTTGATAACCGGCTCAACTTCACTCGGCTTAGTTGCCCGCAGCCCGACAGCACCATAAGCCTCCGCTAACAAAACAAAATCAGGTGCTGTTTCTAAAGGAGTAGAAGAATATTTCTTATCGTAGAAAAGCTCCTGCCACTGGCGGACCATCCCGAGGAACGAGTTGTTTAAAATAGCAATTTTCACTGGTAATTTATTATGTCGTGCCGTAGCCAGCTCCTGAATATTCATTTGAATACTACCATCTCCAGCAATATCTATAACTACTTTGTCAGGAGCAGCCAGCTGGGCGCCAATAGCAGCGGGGAAACCATATCCCATTACCCCCAGACCACCTGAGGTCATGAAATGGCGGGGATGGTTAAAATGATAAAATTGAGCTGCCCACATCTGATTCTGTCCAACTTCAGTTGTGATAATGGCATCTCCACCGGTCAGCTCATGGAGTTTCTGAACAACAAACTGCGGCTTGATGACATCTGTTTCTTCAACATATCCGAGTGGATGCTCATTTTTCCATACTTTGATCTGTTCGAGCCAAGGAACATGTTTTTCCTTTTCAGCAGCAGTGTCGAAGCTATCATTTCGTTTGATATAGTCATTCATAGCGGCCAGGGCATGTTTACAGTCCGCAACAATTGGGATATCAACCTTGACATTTTTACTGATGGATGTGGGATCAATATCAATATGAATAATCTTAGCATGAGGAGCAAAAGCAGAGATCTTTCCTGTTACTCTGTCGTCAAAACGTGCTCCGACAGCAATCAATACATCGCAGTTGGCGACCGCCATATTTGAATAATAGGTTCCATGCATTCCAAGCATGCCCATTGACAGTGAATCTGTTCCAGGGAATCCGCCCAGTCCCATTAATGTCATTGTCACTGGAATGTCCAGACTCCTGGCAAGTTCGGTAAGTTCGTCCCAGGCATTGGCTGCGATAACTCCACCGCCAACATAGAGGACTGGTTTCTTAGCCTTGACTATTGTCTTACATGCCTTTTCAACCTGGCCGGGATGTGGTTCATACGTGGGCTTGTAAGTTCGCATATTCACGGGCTTTGGTTCAGTAAAATCAACCTTAGCTGCCATAACATCTTTCGGCAGATCAACCAGAACGGGTCCAGGACGACCGGTACGGGCAATGTGGAATGCCTCACGAATAGTGGCCACCAGCTCCTTAGGATCTTTAACCAGATAGTTATGTTTTGTGCATGGGCGAGTGATACCGACTATATCAACTTCCTGGAAGGCATCATTTCCTATCAGGCCGGTGGGAACCTGGCCGCAGAAAACCACAATCGGAATAGAATCACAATATGCTGATGCAATACCTGTAACTGTATTTGTTGCACCAGGACCTGATGTAACGAGAGCGACTCCTACCTCACCCCTCACCCGGGCAAAGGCATCAGCTGCATGAACTGCTGCCTGCTCGTGACGAACAAGGATATGCTTAATCGTCTTGCTATCATACAAATCATCATACAAATCAATTACCGCACCACCGGGAAAACCGAAAATAGTATCAACGTTCTGTTCTTCCAGGCACTTTAAAAATGCCTCTGTCGCTCTCATTTTCATAGATCACTTCCTACTGAACAAGTTATTTATTTAATGGAGAACCACCGACAATCAGGTAATATTCTCCATTGTTTCTCTTAAATATAAAAAAGCTATTAGTTTGGTAAATGAATGGCTCATCAACAATTTAATTTAAGAAGGAAAAAGAAATATATCTTCTGACTGCTAATTGTCAAGCCTCTTTCAGAGCTTTACAGCAAAAGATAGTGGGAAACAAGCCTTTTTAGGAATTATTACCAATAACTGAAAAAATATTTGAACTCCCAGAATGTGTTTCTCCAGCAAAGATACCTGCTGTGCGCCCTCGCTTGAGGAACTCTGTAATTGCAGCAGCACCCTCTATACCAAGATCCTCAGAAAACGTATTTACATAAAGATTTATGTGATTTCTTATCACCATATCATTAAGTTCCTGAGCATAATTGTGGATATATTCCACACTTTTTTCAGGATGGTCAAAGGCATATCTCACGCTGAAGCGAATACATTGATCTATCTTTTGGATAGTTTCTGTGCCAAGATCCCTTCGTGCCGCTATTCCACCTAAAGGAATAGG
>JAUWDC010000247.1 GCA_030608985.1 Desulfobia sp.
GCCCCGGTATTTATTTTAGAAGTAACATCTAAAAATACACCACGAAAAACACAAAAAACACGAAAAAAAATTAAACATTCTTTTTAAAAACTTCGTGTACTCGAAGTCTACGTTTATCTCGTGATCGAGCAGCGAAACGGCGAAAGTACTTTTGTTACTTTGAAGGTGGAACAAAATGACCAAGAAAGATTGGGAAAAAATAACAGCAGCCAAAAATATCCTTGAACTCGAAGATAAGGCCACGCTCGCAGAGATAAAAAAGGCCTATCGTCGAATGTCAAAAAAGCATCATCCGGATCTTTCTGTCTCTAATTCCAGTAAAGATAATGGTCGATTGATGCATCAGATTTCGGAAGCGTACGAAGTTTTAATGCAGTATTGCGGGAAGTATCAATTCCCGTTAGTTCTGGAAGGCAGCGAGGAGTTGGAGGCCGAAGACTGGTGGATGGACCGCTTCGGCCAGGATCCTTTGTGGGGGAAAAGCAGTGAAGATTAAAAAAATCTCACAGAGGCTCAGAGACCACAGAGAAAAGCTGTTAGACTTTGTGAGCTCTGTGCCTCTGTGAGCAATATTTCTAATTCATTACATTAACTTCTCATTAATGGTCACCTCACCCTGCTTCATAAGGTGTGACAGCCAGGCGTTCAATATTTCAGCCTGTTTTGCCTGAGAAAGCTGGGCTTCAAAAGCTTCTTTCCCCTGTTGGATCTTATCCAGGTCAGGTTTTTTCAACTCTTTGAAACGGAAGACATAAAAGGCATTGCCGGACTCTGCAATTTTCTCCGGATACGGTTTGTCAGCGGTCAAGGACAGGGATTGGGAAATCATCCCTGAAGGAAGGACACCGCTGGCCCGGTTGCTCCTGGAGAAAAAGAGTGATTCTTTAATTTGCTGACCGGAATTGTTGATTGTTTCGGTGAAATCAGCGCCTTCCTGAACGGTTTGTAAGACTTCTTCAGCTGCTTTGCGGGCCAGTTGAATTGCTTCATCATCTGTGAAATCGTTGGTAACAGCTTCTTTTACTTCCTCAAGGGGAGGTATTTCCGGTTGTTTTACATCTTCGACATACAAAATACTGTAGCCCTGGGGTGTCTCAATTAAAGAGCTTAGTTCTCCTTTTTGCAGTTCGAAGGCAGTGTTGACCACAGTGTGATTCGTTGCCAGGGCATCAGGAGGTGATGACCTGACAAAAAAGTCTGTTTCCAAGAGGGGATTTTCACCTGATTCTGCAAATTTTGCCAGACTGCCGGCAAGAATGATCATTTCATAGGCCTTGTTAGCCTTTTCAAAGGAACTGTTTAATGCTTCCTGACGCTTGAGGGTTATTTCAATAGAATCTGTTACTTCGTCCAGGGTTTTAGTACCGTCAGCTGTTGTATATTTCGCTTTGTTCTGCTCGTAGTATTGCTCAAGTTCCGAGGCATCAATGGTAATCTGATCCATTTCATCTTTTACGGGAAAAGAGATGTATTTTATTTTGACCTGGGGTTCTGTTTTATATGAGTCTTTGTGGTTTTCAAAGAAATCGGCAAGGTTGTCTTCTGAGATTTCAACCTGTGACGTGAAGTCACTCCCCTTGAATAAGGCATAATCAACCTTCATCTCACTGTTTTCGTAATAATAGCGGTCGTCAATTTCGCTTGGAAGAACCTTGCTGAAGGACTGCAGTCTCTTGATGACATTACTCACCAACAGATCTGTCTTAGTCCCTACCTCAAATTTTGTCGGGGTCAACCGGGAGCCCTTCAGGACTTCTTTGTATCTCAGGTTGTCGAACACCCCGTTATTTTGAAAAATAGGCATACTCTTGATGGCTTTCTGCACTTCCATGTCGCTGACAAAGATACCCATTTCCTCTCCACCCTGATGGATAAGGACCTTTTGGATCAATTCATTGAGAACCTGCTGTTTCATGTTAAAGGCGTCAATAAAACCATCAGGGAGAGTACCACCAAACTGATCGCGATACTGTTCGATGGTCTGGCTGTATGCCTGCTGGTATTCCTGAACGGTTATTGGCTGGTCATTTACAGTGGCAACAGCATTACGTGCACCACTGTTGTTACCGCCTACGCCCCAGAAGACAAAGACGATAATGATCATAAGAACCGTACCCTGCAACCAGGGGGATTGTGCTTTTCGGCGTAAGAGATCAAGCATGAGAAAAACTCCTGAATTTAAAGAAAAATGGTAACTATTTAGCACAAGTGCCTAAAGTGCGCTTAAATTTAAAGTGCCTAAAGTTTCGGAAGTTAATCTGATCAGATATTTCCTTAACTTAAGGCACGTTAGTGCACTTTAAACTTTAAGTACTTTATTGAAGCAACTCGGCATAGTTATTTTCCCAATTAATAACCACACCTGCGTGCATATATACCTTAATTATTTCACACTGGCAAGATCGTGTCCTGCGGAAATATTGACCAGTAGAGGAACATCAAGAGTCATGACCGACTCCATGGCCTCTTTGACAAGAGGTGTTGTGTCTTCCAGTTCCTGCTCCGGGACTTCGAAGACAAGCTCATCATGGATCTGTAAGAGTAGTTTTGCCTGGAGACCGGCGTCGCGAATCCTTTTATCTACCTGCAGAGTAGCAAGCTTAATAATGTCTGCCGCTGTTCCCTGTATGGGTGTATTGATTGCCGTTCTTTCGGCAAACTCCCGTTTTGTTCTGTTGCTGCTGTTAATATCAGGAAGTATGCGGCGCCGGTGAAGGAGAGTTGTGACATAGCCGTCTTCCTTGGCCTGGTCAACAATACGTCGCATAAAATCCTTCACCCCGGCATAGAGAATGAAATATCGGTCAATAAAGGTCTGAGCTTCTTTACGGCTCAGGTTAAGCTGGCTGGATAGGCCAAATGCACTCATCCCGTATACAATTCCAAAGTTAATGGTCTTTGCCACTCGGCGCATCTGTGGGGTGATAAAGTTGCTATTTACCCTGAAAATTTCTGCGGCTGTCATGCTGTGGACATCTTTGCCTGCCTGGAAGGCCTGGAGCAGGGCTTCATCCTGGGAATAGTGGGCCAGTACCATGAGGTCTATTTGCGAATAATCGGCAGCAAGGAAGATCCGGCCAGTGTCAGCAACAAAGGCCTTTCGAATACGCAGCCCTTCTTCAGAGCGGATCGGGATGTTCTGCAAGTTCGGGTTACTGCTGCTCAGCCTTCCAGTGGCAGTCACTGTCTGGTTGAAGGAGGTATGGATTCTGCCGGTCTGGGGATTAATCTGTTCGGCAAGGTTGTCTACATATGTTGATTTCAGCTTGCTTAAGCTTCGATGGGCAAGGATTGTAGCCGGTAGGTCGTGATAGGCAGAGAGCTTTTCCAGTACCTTGACATCTGTGGAATAGCCTGTTTTCGTTTTTCTGCCATGGGGCAGATTGAGCTTTTCAAAAAGGATAGTAGCGAGCTGTTTTGGTGAATTAATATTAAACTCTTCATCGGCAAGAGCATAGATTGTCTTTTGGAGA
>JAUWDC010000054.1 GCA_030608985.1 Desulfobia sp.
TGGAAGAGCTGGCGCATTTGCAAGAGATCGGCCTCGATGGTTGGCAGATCGATTATTGTAATAACAGCACCTGTTTTTTCAATGTGGACAGCAAGATCGTCAAGCACACCGTTGATCACATTTTTCAAATCTACTTGCTTAAATTGTCTGGCTTTGCTGGTAACCAGGGAATATTGTAGAAGGCCGTCGGTCAATTCCTGCATACGTATAGCCGAAGAATCAATCTGGTCCAGGTAAAGGCAACACTGATCTGTCAAGGCCATTTGGCCTTTTTCCCTGAGCCGCCTGCTGAATGCCTGGATAAGCATAAGAGGTTCCTGCAGGTCATGGGAGATAATATGAGCGAATTCTTGGAGAGCCTGGTTGCTCCGGCTCAGTTCGGCAGTTCGTTCCCGAACCCGCTCTTCTAGCTTGTCACGGGCTTCCAGCAATTCCTTGCGGCTTTCGGTCAGCCTACCGCCAAAAAAGAGGATAAATACGGATCCCACAACCATGGCTAACAGGTGACTGGTCAGCATCCACCAATTAAACAGAGGAACATCCATGGGTAGGATAAGCGAAATTCCTCCCCGAATATCGCCTAATTTATAGCCCTGCTTGGTGTGACATGGCAAACACTCTTTATTGACTAATAAAGGTGCCATATAGCGAAATTGTGTCTCATTCAGAGTCGTGATGAATGAACCACGCTCTTTAGCACCACCTTGAAAATCTTCGAGCCACTTTCGCTCCCAATCTGTTGCTCTATTTTTTGGGCGAATAGGAGTCAGGCTAGTTATATGAAACCGAGCGCCGCTTTGTTTGGCAGCAATTTCAGCAAGCTGACGAGTCATAAAGGCGGGATTAATTTTGGTTAACTGTAATCCGTTTTCCGTGGTCAGGTCTCTCTTGGGGTCATCAAGAAAAGGATTGGGTTGAACGTCAGGGCCTACCGGTACATAGACCCCGCCATGTTGAGCATTCCATGTGCGGGTTTGCACCAGCTGTGCTAGAAATGTACGAGCGTTCTGAAAAGCCAAGGTTTCTCTTTCCTTCTTTTCATCATACAAGTTCCAGAAAAGAGAAAATAGACCGGCTGTCAACCAGGTGATCAGAATAACGGTTATGTATTTTCTCATAACACTCTCATGATATATTGGCCGTTGATTAGATTAAGAATGAGATACATTTTCCACATTGACATCTAATTATTTTTTCTACCAATTAGTGATATCCAATGGCAATGCAAATTATTGAGAATGTAATAGAGGTAAACATATTTCCAAACATTCGGGAGATATGATGTTTTCAAAACTAATCACCCGCCAGTGCGTTTCACTTTGTAGCCGAGCCTGCTTAACTCTTTTCCCAGCACATCCCTGTGGTCTCCTTGAATTTCAATGACTCCGTTCTTTAAACTGCCACCACTCCCGCACTTTTGCTTAAGGGATTTTGCAAGTTTTTTCAGGCCATCATTATTCAGTGGTACGCCAGTTATCAAAATTACGCCCTTTCCTTTTCGACCTTTTGTTTCCCTCATTAACCTGACAATACCATCATTTTTAGGAATCGATTGTGATTGTTTTTTCTGACACACACATTTCGCTATAGGTTTATTACAGCCAGGACACATTTTGCCAAACTCGGTCGAGTAAACTAAGCCAGCACCTTCATTCTTTGCTTTCATTACTGACGCACCTCTACTTACACAGCCAATTGTGAACTGTGTATTGCATATTGCTCGACCTCTCGCTTTTGATCAGGGTCTTTTAAAGCATCTATTGCTTCTATTCCTGCAATGTATTCAGAGGGAAGATTTGCTTCTCTAGCTCCAACTAAAACATGTTTTTTGTACCATGTGTAAGGAAGTAGCGACTTTTCAATTCTTGTGGCGCAGTAGGTGACTGCTGTAACAACCTTACCTTCGGCACTTGAGACAGAAACCACTTTGCCCTCGTACCCCCATCCTAAGCCTTCGGCTTTATCCAATGCAGCCTTTTCAGATTCATGGATTTCATACAATACGCCCATAACAACATAGGAATTATCACCAGTGTAAAAAGCATCACATTTCCCTGAACCATCCTTGCTAAACTTATGAAACCGAAGTTCATGCTCATCCAGTAAGTATGTTCCCAGCGGATGTGCGCTTGGCACTCTTTGTTGTAGGCGTTTCAATGACATATTTGAACCATATGCAAAATACTTCATAATTCCTCTAATCTGTTTCAAAGTTTGGTTTTCGGCTTAACTAAAAAAAGGGGACAAGATTTTTTTCAAAGTCAATATGCTTCCAAAGAGTAGGAACGCTGATTTCGATTCTCAAAATTACGACTGGCAGGATATAATGTACCATTTTCATATTCCTACTCCTTCATAATACGAACCAGGTCGGCACCATCAACAATTTCATATTGAATGAGTATTGCAGCCAGTTTTTCTATCTTTGGCCAGTGCTCTTCAACAAGTTGTGTTGCCTTGTCTGTTGCTTCTTTAATCCAATACTGTACCTGATTTTCTACCTTGGAGAGAAAAATCTGCTTGCTGATATTCTGGGACAATGTATCGGTATGGACATATCCTATCTTTTCATCCATACCTAGACTTGCTACCGCTGCATATGCCTGATGAGTTGCCTGTTCAAGATCATTGGCGGCACCGGTATTGAGGCCTTTACCGCCGAACTGCTTCATGCTTGCAACCCTTCCGGCCACCAAAATACATATATTATGAAAAATCTCATCCCTGGAAATATTGCCGGGAAAATCTTCCGGAGTATATGAAATAAAACCCAACGTCTCAAGCCTGGGGGCAATGGTTACCTGTTCAATTTTGATATCAGGCAAGAGAAGAAAAGAAAGTACGGCATGACCGGCCTCATGATAGGCAGTGATCCGGAGATCCTCTTCAAGGTTTCTCATGTGTTTCCTCTCAAGCCTATACCCGTACTTGATAATATTAATCTGCTCTATCAAAATATCCTCTGTTAAACATTCCAGGCCATGCCGGATAGCATACAATGAAGCATCCTTGCCGATACGCTGTAGATCATAGCCACTCATCCCGGAAATATAACGTATCACCCTTTCCACATTTATATTGCCATCGTTGGGTTTCTTGAGAATTTTATCTATAAAGAATCGCCGGGCCTCTCTATCCAGTTCGGGTACCTCAACAAAGGTATCTATCCTGTCAGGAGCAATAATAACTGGGCTTACATCCATCCTGTTCTGGGCCGTGGCAATGGTAAACACCAGGTTAGCAGGGTCAGTTGGCAAACTGTCCAGTTCCAGGATCAGCTGATCGTCGGGCATGGTTGTATATACTCCCTCCAGGAGCCCTTTGACGTCAATCCCATCGAGGAATACAATGCTTGGTGCATACTCACGCGCCTCCTTGTATACCTTCCTGATATAATCGGAATCAAAGAGATCACTCCGCGACGCGTATACATAAGGCAATCCGGTTTCCTTGATAAAAGCTTTGCCAAGCATGGTTTTGCCAACTCCTGGCGGACCATAAAGAAGCATACCCTTGGGCATGTCTATATCAAATCTCGTCACCAGACCCGGATTTTCCAGCAATGCTATGATCTGCTTTAAGGTATCCTTTGTTGCTTTATTACCGGCAATATCAGAAAACCCGACTGAAGAAAATTCTATACAGGGTCTGATATCCCTTATTAATTTCTCGCCCACGGAGACTCTTTCTACACGCCCCTTGTCAACACTTAAAAACAGGGTACTGCCCCGCATATATTCCTTCCATGACAGGCTTATCGTTTCATTTTTCTTATACAGATGAAGAAGATCCTCTTTTTTCTCCTTCAATTTGTCGATAAAACAAGTAGCCTGCTTAGAGACTTTAAACACGGCTTTTTGAGGAAAGACCTTCCCTCCCCTGACATATCTGGTGATCCTGCCAAGAAGAGCGTCAGGAAGCTGTTGCTTAATCTTTTTTGTATTGATATGGGAGCCGAGTGACAGAATAAACATGGACATCAATTGTTCCACATCCCTGAACTGGAGCTCAATACCGGTTTTATCGACAAATTGCTTTGCATGCGCATCCAATGATTGACAGCCGATCCTGACCATGGACTCCAGGCTCAAGCTATTGAACAGCATGATAAAATTCCTGGCCATTACCTCCAGAAGTTTCGGGGAAATGGCTGGCTGAATCATATCGAAGACTGCTTTTTTTTCCCTTGAAATAACGTTTATAGCCAGATCCTGGATCTGCAGCCTGTTTTCCCTGAAACTCTCAAGGAGATCTCTGTTCTTGTATAATGTACCGCCAAGTGTGGATGTGAAAATGATAATAGCCTCTCTGAGGCTCACACCGGAATCAGGATCGCCATTAAAGAGCAGATTTAAAAGTGCCAGGTGCAGCTGGTTATCGGCCTTTTCTATCCCTTCAAAAATAATTATGGACCGTGGATGTTCGCGAACATTCCGGAGAAGATCTCCTTCCCGGTCACCTTCCAAGGAACCTTTTCCACCAAGCAACTGAAGGATACTTTCAGGCTCGCTATACTGTTCCATATCGAGCTGTATGACGTACGAGTATCCTTCGAGAAATTCGGCAAGAGATCTCGCCAGATATGTTTTTCCCACTGAATCAGGGCCCAGAAAGGTAAAAATTCCTCTTGGTTGTGCTTCTTCCGGTCTACAGGAAATATGAATCAAGGCATCAACAAGCTCATCAACAGCATCGTCCTGATCATAGATCATTTTTTTGAGTTGATACCTGATCTTTTCAAACACCTGAAAAAAATGTTTGTCTTTTTGTCTGGTCATTATATTATTTCTCCTTATCCTAAACCCTTTACCCTAAACCCTGAACCCTCTTTCCTATTCTGCTCTCAGCGCTTCAATCGGATGAAGTGAAGCAGCGTGCCGTGCCGGAATAACTCCTGCCGCCAACCCGATAACAGCGGCCAACAGCTCTGCTGAAAATACATACGGCCATGAAGTATGGACAGGTAAAGCAGGAACGAAAAAATGCAGCAACTGCGAACCTCCCCACCCGATAAGTAAACCAATGCCTCCTCCCAGAGCCGACAGCACTATTGCTTCACCAAGAAAAAGAATGAGAATTTGTCTGCTTGTGGCTCCCAAGGCCCGCAGGAGGCCAATTTCACCAGTTCTATCTCTGACGGTAATTGTCATGATGGTCAGAATGCCTACGCCTCCTACGAGGAGAGATATCCCTCCCAATCCTCCAATTGCTATTGTCAGTTTATCCAGAACTCCACCAAGAACATCCATCATCTGTTCCTGGGTGGTGATGCTGAAATCTTCAGATCCATGGCGGCTGATTAACAGCTCTCGAATATCATCGGCAACCTCTTCTCCGGTAGCATCTGCCTTGTAAAGCACATCGATTTCCATAAGGCTTTCCCGATTAAAAAGCTCCATTGCCTTGGCTGCCGGGATATACACCGCATCGTCAAGATCAAAACCGAGAATCTGCCCCTTGGACTCCATGACGCCGATAACCCGAAAACGAAATCCTCCAACGCGAACTCTCTTCCCCAGGGGATTTGATCCGCCAAACAGTTCGCTTCGCACCTTGCTTCCCAGTACAACAAATGAGCGTGCCGCATGGGGATCATCATCGGGAAGGAAACGCCCTGAAGCCGTGTTAAACTGCCAAACTGCCGGGGCAGAGGAACCTACACCATATATTGTTGTCCTTCTCTGCTTCTTTTCCGATTCAACCTGGGCATTCCCCTGTATAACCGGCACCGAAGCCAACACCTTGGGAAGGGCCAGCAGGCTTTCAGAATCATCAATACTTAAAGGACGAACATTACTGATTACAGCGCCACTGACTCCTGTTGTTGATGTTTTACCCGGCACAACACCAATCAGGTTAGTCCCGAACTGGGTAAATTCTTCCAGAACAAAGCGTTGAACCCCCTCCCCTATGGACGTAAGAAGAATAACAGCACTTATGCCAACAGTAATTCCAAGACCGGTGAGAAAACTGCGCATTCTGTGATGCACCAGGGCTCCCAATGACAGTCTGGCAAAATCGGCAGCACGCATAGACTATCTCCTGGCAAGAGCAGCGACCGGCTGCAGCTGTGCTGCCCTGCGGGCAGGCATTATGGAAAAAAGAAGTCCAGCGCCCAGAGCAATACCCAGTGCTGCGGGCAACGCCCACACCGGTATCTGGACCGGAAAATCAGGGTACAATTGCCGTATCCCCCAGTTGCATAGCAGGCCTATTCCTATTCCCGAAAAAGCACCGGCAAGGGACAGGAAAAATGCTTCAGAAAGAAAAAGAAGAAGAATCTGATGAGGGGTTGCACCGAGTGCTTTGAGAAGACCTATTTCGGCTGTACGCTGGGACACTGCAACAAGCATAACGTTCATTATAAGAATGCCGGCAACTACAAGGCTTATGGAGGCAATACATGCTACGGTAAGGGTCAACGCAGTGAAAATTTTATCAAAGGTTGCCAGGACAGCATCCTGGGTTATTACAGTAATGTCGTCTTCACCGTCATGGCGCTCACGAATAATTTCCAGAATATCTTCTTCAGCTTTCATCAATGAATGCCTGTCACGGGCTTCAACAACAATCCTGAAAAGTGATGTTGTATTGAATAAGGCTAGGGCAGATGCAGCAGGAATGATTGCCACATCCGCCATATCCATCCCCAGAGATACACCTTTCTTGGCTAACACCCCTATCACCCGAAACCTGTTATCCCCGATTCGTATCCATTGTCCCAGGGGAGAAGCAGAGCCAAAGAGTTCTTTTGCCAGATCGTAACCGAGAACAGCCACAGGAAGCGCCTGGAAAGGATCGCCGGACAAAAAGCGCCCCCGTGACATCTGAAGATGACGGATAGAAAAAAGACTGGCGGTAGAACCGAGTATTGGCACATCCCTTTCCCGTTGCTGCCAGGAAACCGGGGCTGAGCCAATAGTGATAGGAGCAATCCGACGAATTGCATAACTTCTGGACAATGCCTGAGAATCCTCAAGAGTGAGATCGCGTGGTGTTTCACCAAACAGTGGTGGCAGTCCGCCGGTGGTTTCCGATCGACCTACCAGAACGGCGATGATATTGCTGCCAAGCGAAGAAAATTCACCGACAACAAAACTTCTAG
>JAUWDC010000032.1 GCA_030608985.1 Desulfobia sp.
CTTCGATCTTACCACTGTCATAGTTACACATAACCATCAATTGGCAAAAAAGATGGATCGTTGTCTTGTCTTAAAAGAAGGAAAGCTGGAAGATGCTGATTTATAACATACCTCGTAAAATTTTATTAATTTAGATCCTATTTCTTGGACAATTTGCTTCGAATTCATTAATAGATAAAAGGTTTATGGTGTAAGGTTCATGGTTTAAGGTTTAGAGTTTGTGCCATCAAAGACCTGATACCCGTAACCTGACACCTGATACCCGGCACCTGACACCTGAAACCTTATGAATAGCCAATATCTTTTCAGAAAACATATCCTTCTATTTTTTTCCTTATTATTAGTATGGTGTTCTATTCTCCCTGATACGGCACAAGCCGTAAATGAAATTGATCCATTAAGAACGACTTACAATACCCTTATCCTGCCATTAAAAGTTAATACTGTTAAAAACAGTCAGACACTTTAAAAAAAGAGCGACTCTTTTCTTGTAGAACTGACCGCATCAAGACAGATGCAAATAATGTCACGAGAGGAAACTTCCTCTCATCTTAATTTTAACGAACTGTGGCCACCTCCCATAAATGAATTAACAAAACTAACTGTAGACGACAACATCCATTATATAGCAACTGGAACTCTCACCCAGATCGGAAATCGTTTCAGTATAGATATTATTCTTTTTGATCTTATAGATACATCATCGACAAAACCTTTTTTTGGGGAAGCCCTTTCAGAGAGCGACATTTCAACCGTTCTTGGCGATCTTCTTGATGAAATATATATACATACCAGTCGTTTTCAACGTATTGCTGATATTCGTATCTCAGGGAACAAACGTATTGATAAAGGTGCTATCCTCCGACATATAAAAAACCGGACAGGTGATCTCTATAATATTGTTCAACTCCGTAATGACATGAAAAACGTTTTTAAGATGGGTTATTTCGTTGATGTTCAGGTTGAAGTTGATGAGAGTGATGAAGGGAAAATTGTTACATATAAAGTTCAGGAAAAAGAAGTTATTGGCAGCGTATCAATATCAGGTGAAGAGAAGTTAGAATCTGAGGATATAAAAGAAGTTTTAACTGTATCCCCAAACACTATTCTTAACGCCAAAGAAATTAGAGAATCTACCGCTAATATCAAAACACTCTATAAGGAAAAAGGATATTATAACACCCAGGTTGAAGCAAAACTGACCTATCCTAAAAAAGAAAGGGTGAATATTACTTTTGACATTAAAGAAGGGGAGAAAGTCTTTGTTAAAGAAATTTACATTCAGGGGAATAAAACTTTTTCAGATAAAGAAATAAAAGGGATAATCTCCACTTCTGCGAAAGACTGGTTGTCATGGCTCACTGAATCAGGACTGTTGAAAAGAGATCTGCTTAAACAAGATGCCTCCCGAGTTGGTGCCTTTTATCAGAACAATGGCTTTATAGAAGTTAAGGTTGGGGAGCCTAAAATTGATCAACATGGGGAATGGCTCTATGTCACATTCACCATCGAAGAAGGAGATCGATATAAGGTTGGTTTGGTTGACGTGACAGGTGATCTTGTTTTTGACCGGAATACCCTTTTGAATAAAACCCGAATAGGTGAAGAAAGGTACTACAATCGTAAAACCCTGCGTGATGACATCATGAGGCTTACGAACCTTTATGCGTCCAAAGGATTTGCCTTTGCCGAAATCAACCCAGCAGTCAAAAGAGATGATCAGGAAAAACGCGTTGATATTGTTTTTCATGCCGCAAAAGGCGATCTTGTTCATGTAAACCGGATAATTATCAAAGGAAACAGTAGAACCCGTGACAAGGTTATTCGCAGAAATATGACCCTCGATGAGCAGGAGGTTTTTGATGCATCCGCTCTGCAGAGTAGCACAAGTCGTTTAAGGAGACTCGATTATTTTGAAGAAATAAATATCACTCCAGAGCCATCTATTGACGAAAACAGCCTCATGGATATCATTGTTGATGTTAAGGAAAAACCTACGGGCACCTTTAGTATTGGTGCAGGATATAGTTCTGTTGATGGAATGATGTTCATGGGTGAAATCAGCCAGGAAAACTTTCTCGGCCGTGGTCAGCGCCTTGCTCTCCAAACCAACATTGGTGGATCCAGTACCAGGTATAATCTTAGTTTTACTGAACCCCACCTCAACGACTCAAAACTCCTTTTTGGTTTTGATGTGTATAACTGGGAAAGAGATTACGACGATTATGACAAACAATCAACAGGTGCCACCATGCGTTTTGGGTATCCAATATGGCATAGGTGGAAATTGTTTTACTACCTTGGCTATGAGGACACCAAACTAACTAATGTCGATGAGTTTGCCTCGCAGCTGATCAAAGATTCCGTAGATATAGAAACAACCCATTATTACACAGTAGGTGCCACTCGGGATACCAGGAATAAACGTATTATGCCTTCAAAAGGTTCGCAACATCGTATCAGTGTCAAAAACGCAGGCGACTTTCTTGGTGGAGACAGCTCTTTTTTCAAAATTGAGGCAATGACGAGCTGGTACTTCCCTTATAGGTGGGATACTGTTTTTCATTTTAAAGGTTCAGTTGGCTATATAGAGGAAACTGATGACGGCATGCTTCCAGTATACGAACGCTTCTATCTTGGTGGCATTAATACTATGAGGGGTTTCGAAAGTGGTGCAATCAGCCCGAGAGATCCGGTTACCGATGAAAAAATCGGTGGTGACAAGATGGGCTTTATCAATCTCGAATATATTTTCCCCCTTGTCAAGGATGCCGGATTATCAGGCCTTGTTTTTTATGACACTGGGTTTGTCTATGGAGAAGATGAGGACTGGTCATTTAATGATCTACGCAGCAGTGTCGGTTTTGGGTTCCGCTGGCTTTCACCAATGGGACCTCTTCGCCTGGAATGGGGTTACAATATAGATCCTAAAGACGATGAAGACCAGAGTTTGTGGGATTTCAGTATTGGCGGTGCATTTTAATGTATCTGAAAAACAAAAATGATGAATTAAAAATTACGAATTACGAATGAATGAAATATCTATTAAAAAAGCACCTCAATTCGTAATTCTCAATTTGTAATTCTCAATTCTTAATTCATTTCGCCCATAGGGCATCATATTAATACGGTTACATGCACCGACTTTTTGAGTTCCTGAAAAAGAAAAAATCTACACATGTTCATGCTACTGGCTTAAGGACATCTGCTGCAGCCTATCTTGCTGCAAGCACTGTAGAAAAATTGCATCGCCCTCTCCTTTGTATCGTGCCCTCTGAAGGTTTAGTTCCAAGTCTAGAACTCGACCTTTCACTCTTTACAGATGTTCCGGTAATAGTCTATCCTGGTTATGAAATACCTCCCTATACCCCATTATCACCTGACAGTTCCACAACAGCAGCAAGAATATCAGCGCTATACAGGGTCTTGAATACCAATGCTCCATTTATATTAATTGCATCCTGTGAAGCTCTTCTTCGTAAAATACCACCGGTAAAAATTCTTAACGATTATACTGAGCTTCTGATTGCCGGTGAGGAGATCGATCAAAATGACTTAATTATTTCTCTGGTCAACTCAGGCTATGAAGAAGTGTCATTAGTGCAGAGTGAAGGTGAGTTCACGGTAAAAGGTGGAATTGTAGATATCTATCCACCATTATTTGACTCAGGGAAGAATACGCTTATAGATGCCCCGGTCAGATTAGATTTTTTCGGTGATACCATTGAATCCATACGGTATTTTGATCCGATAACCCAACGGTCTATTGCTGAAATTGAAGAAGCTGTCATTCTGCCGGTTAAAGATACCTTGTTTCCAGCCATGTCGAAAAATGGCTCCAACCTCCTTGAAAAATTTGACATATTATCGTCACAGGCGGACTGGGAGAGCAATGAACGATCAAAGATAAAAGAGAAGCTTTCACAGGGAATAGCATTTCCCGGTATTGAATTCTTTTTGCCTCTTTTTTATGATTTTCTTTCCTGCCCGGTTGACGTGCTTCCTGATGATACGTGTGTTTTTCTTTTTGAGCCTTCAGAGATAAAACAGTCCATTCTGTTGACATGGGAACGCATTCAAAACAATTTCCTTGAAGCCACTACCACCAGGACTCCTGCCCTATCCCCTGATTCTCTTTTTCTAGATGAAGAAAACCTGCATAAAATTCTTCAAAAATTCAGCACGGTCACATTGCACGACTTTGCTGACTTTGACCACAATGAAGAAGAGACCATTTCCTTTCATTCCGGTAACCATATACTGGTAAAACAACAGCTGGAACTTGGAAATAAAAAAACTGGCCTTATTGCACCGCTAGCCCAACATATTTCCAACTGGTTTGACAATAATGACACGGTTGCCTTTGCCTGTCGTTCACTTCGCCATGCCAGACACCTTGGTGAACTTTTCCTGCCTTACGGGTTTGACACCGAGGTGGTAGATAGACCTTTAACTCCTGATAATCTTCAAACAGGCACACTGTATCTTTACAGCAGAAGTTTAACTGAAGGTTTTGATTTACCAGATGAGAGGTTGCATGTCCTTTCTGATAGAGAACTTTTTGGAGAAAAACGACCTGGTCCGAAAAAAAGGAGAAAGGGTGCCGATACTGTTGAGCCTGTCACTTTTGAAGAACTGCATATTGATGATTATATCGTCCATACAGAACATGGTATCGGAATCTTCAAAGGAATCAAACATATTGCGCATAGTGGAATAGGCAATGATTTCCTTGAAATATCATACCGCGACGGGGATAAATTGTATGTTCCTGTAGACAGGATGAACAGTATTTCAAAATATCATGGGTTATCTGACAAACCTCCTAAACTAGAGAAGCTTGGTGGCAAAAATTGGGATAAGGTTAAGAAAAAGGTCAAGGAGGCCGTCTGGAAAGTTGCTCAAGATCTTCTTGATCTCTACGCAAGGCGACAACTTGCTAAGGGCAATGAGTTTTCAAAGCCTGGTTCTCTTTATCAAGAACTTGAAGAGACCTTTCCCTTTCACGAGACACCCGGGCAAAATAAAGCCATCAATGATGTAATTAATGATCTGGCATCTGAGCAGACCATGGACAGGCTTGTCTGTGGAGATGTTGGTTACGGAAAAACCGAAGTTGCTATACGAGCTGCATTTAAAGTGGTTGAAGATGGTTTTCAGGCTGCTATCCTTGTCCCAACTACAGTACTTGCAGAACAGCACGTCTTGTCTTTTAGAGAACGCTTATCATGTCTTCCTGTCCGCGTAGAGAGTTTAAACCGGTTTAAATCACCAAAAGAGCAAAAGGAGATCATCAAGGATATTGGGGCCGGTAAGGTTGACATTGTCATTGGCACACATAGGCTGTTGTCGAAAGATGTTCATTTCGTAAAACTAGGTTTACTTATTATTGATGAGGAGCACCGGTTTGGTGTGACGCACAAAGAGAAGCTGAAAAAACTTAAAAGCAATATTGACGTATTGACCCTCACGGCAACACCTATACCAAGAACTTTACAAATGTCGCTTCTTGGGGTCAGAGATTTATCAATAATCAGTTCCCCTCCGCGACATCGTCGGTCAATCAAAACTTTTATTGCCCGTCAGGATGATCTTGTAATTAAGGAAGCTATCGTTAAAGAACTTCAACGGAAAGGACAGGTATTTCTCGTACACAACAGGGTCAAATCTATTAATGAACTGGCTCAGAAAATACAAAAACTTGTCCCTCAGGCCAAAATTGCCGTCGCCCATGGCCAAATGCCGGCAAAACAGCTTGAGGAGATAATGTTCCGTTTTACCAAAAATGAAATAGATGTTCTTGTCAGTACTACTATTATCGAGTCTGGACTTGACATACCAAGTGCGAATACAATCATCATTACTCGAGCAGACAGGTTTGGACTTGCTGAAATTTATCAGCTTCGTGGAAGAGTTGGAAGAAGCCATGAACAGGCCTTTGCATATTTACTCGTACCATCGCTTGACGGATTGTCAAAAGATGCCAGGCAGCGATTGCGTGCCCTCATGGATTATAATGAACTGGGAGGGGGCTTCAAACTCGCAATGAGCGACTTGCAGATAAGAGGCGGAGGCAACATTCTTGGCGAATCACAGAGTGGTAATATTGCAGCCGTGGGCTATGATCTCTATTTGGATCTGCTCCAAAAAACAGTAGAAGATTTAAAAAAGAGGGCAGAACTTGGTGATGATTACGCAGAAGAAGAATATATTGATCCGGAATTGAATATACAGGTTTCAGCTTTTATCCCAGATAATTATATACATAATACTGATCAACGTTATATCGCTTATCGAAAGATTACCAGTCTGCACGATGAAGATTCGCTGGCAGATCAGAAGGATGAGTTAAGAGACAGATATGGTCCTCTCCCAACAGAGGTTGCCAATCTTCTTCAGGTTATTTCGCTCAAATTGGCTTGCAAAAAACTGAAAATAAGCAAACTCGATCAAGGTAAAGACATACTGGCCTTCTCGTTTTTGGACAATACATCTGTTAAGCCTGAAAAAATACTCACAATGGTAAAAAACAGTAAAGGAAATGCAAGATTTACTCCCGATGGGAAACTGGTTGTAAAAGAACCATTGCTCACCCCTGAAACTGTTTTTCAAGAGATCAAAAAAATCTTGCGGGCTCTCATATAGTTGATTACAAGAAACGTACACATTTATGAAACCACTTCAACAATAGAATATTATGCGTTTTTCGCGTTATTTAATCGTTTTCTTTTCTATATTTATATTTTCAAACAATGCCCATGCCGGTGATGTTGTTGACCGTATTGTAGCTGTTGTTAACGATGATGTTATAGCCCTTTCTGAGGTCAATGAAGAAGGTATGCCGATGTATCATCGCATTCGAGATGAGGCATCAGCCAGTCAAGTAGATGAGGCTATAAAACAGGCCCAACAAGAGATTCTTTCCGGGCTTATCGAACAGCTCTTAATTTCCCAGAGGGCGAAACAGCGCAACATACAAGTTGATCCATCTGAAATTGATGCTGCAGTTGATAGTATTTTGTCGAGAAACAATACTACAATTGAACAATTTCATGCTGAGCTTGCAAAAATAGGCACTAATGAAAAGAATTATCGGAAAAGACTTCGCAATCAAATTTTACGCTCCAAGCTGATAAGCTACGAAATTCGTTCTAAGATTGTCATTACTGATCGCCAGATCCAGGATTATTACCAAAAGAGTTACAGCAGCATAAATATTGATGAAGGGTATCACCTTTTGCAATTTGGCTGCAGTTGGGGTGAAAATGGCCGTTCAGGCAGTTCTGAAGAGGCGAACATGCGTGCAATTATGCTCCGAGATATGGTTTTAAGCGAGTCAAATTTTAACGAACTTGCAAAGGAATACTCAGACCTCCCCTCTGCTGCTGATGGTGGTGATATTGGCGTTTTTGCTAAAGAAGAATTGGCAGATTATATGTGGGATGCAATAAAGGATCTTAAGCCTGGCGAGACCAGTGAGATTATACTCACGCCCTCAGGATTTCAATTTTTCAAACTCTTATCCTCAAAAAAAGGAAATGTCCTTACACAAGCACCACTGGAATCCGTATCTGAAGAAATTCGTGCGAAACTATATGATCAGGAACTGGATAAAAAGTTTGACAATTGGATGATACAGTTACGTGAACATTCTTATATTGAGGAACTGTTGTAATGGATACAAAAATTCCCCTGGAAAATTCAGTAAATAACCCGCTGGATTCTGACGGTTCCAATCAGAGTAATTCTTTAGGAAACACCTTTTATAAGGAGAGAACAAAAAAAAGTATATCCCTTGAAGAAGTAGCAGAATCCACATGTATCCATATAGCAACACTACGAGCTATTGAGGCTGGTGACCGGGATAAAATGCCTGCTGAAGTTTTTTCACGAGGATTTGTAAAATTGTATGCAGAATATCTTGATCTGGACACGCAAGATATAATGGATCGATATAATAATGAAATAGTAGCCCTGGGAGGGACAGGTCAAGACAGCAACAAATCGTTAGCAGGTACTAGTTTTACAGGGAAATCTCCTTTCATTACGCTTCCTAAAATTCTTTTGTTAATTTTTTTCTTTTTCCTACTCCTTATCGGATACTGGCTATG
>JAUWDC010000091.1 GCA_030608985.1 Desulfobia sp.
GATAGCCAACACCAATAACGCCTATTTTAATTTTTTTCATGTTCATAGTTTAAAAGAAGGGTGTAGGGTCTTGGGTGTAGGGTTAAAGAAAGGTCCTTATGGTGAAATCACATCATATTTTCGCTTACACCTTACACCTTATACCCTATACCTTATACCGTTTTAATACCTTTTATGTCAGCAGGTGGTCACCCTCTACAGAATGTCGCTTGCGAAGCATTTCCGGCTTCCATGGATAGAATGTAAAAACAACAGAAATAACAAGTATCAACATCAACCAGTCAACACCGAATAAAATAAGTGAATCAGCTGTATACCCTCCATAGGCGTTGCGAAGCTCTCCCATTAATGCCTGCCCCACAAGAACAAGGAGAAGTGCTGGAGTAAGAAACCGGATACAGATATCCCAAAATGGTGAGAGTTGTTTGCCACCTGAACTGTTGACGTGTTGGCGGGCAATGCTTGCCTTGAGCAACCAGCCAACGATAAAGCATTCAACAATACCGCCCATAATAAGGCCATAATTGGTAATAAAATGATCTGTTATATCCAGAATAAACAATCCTGCTCTGGTTGTAAAAATTATGCTGCCGAGAAAGCCAAGAAAACAAATACAGCTGACAACAGTTTTCCGGGGCCAGGAGAATTTATCGGTTAATGAACAGGTAAAGGCCTCTATAAGTGAAATTCCTGATGACAACCCGGCAACAATAAGTACCAGGAAAAACATGGCGCCAAAAAGTTCCTGGCCAAAGGGAAGCTGTCGGATAGCCTCAGGGTAAACAACGAACGCCAGCTGCGGTCCGCCTTTGATCACTTCATTGAAAGGCACTCCTTTTGTCGCAGCCATAAAGCCTACAATGCCAAAAACAGCAAATCCGGCAATAAATGAATACAGGCAGTTGATTATTGAAATCCACAAGGCATTTCCAACTATGTCGGTTTTTTCTGGCAAATAACTTGCATATGTTATCATTATGCCGAAGCCAAGGGAAAGAGTGAAAAAGATTTGCCCGAAGGCGGCAACCCAGACAGCCCAGACATCAGGATTGTTAAAATGTTTGATAATATTAATTTTCTCCCAATCTGGCTTGAGGTAAAGTTGAGTAATGGCATCACCGGCACCATTGAGGGTCATGGTCCAGCCGACAAGAATTAGAGTAAGGACGAACAGTAAAGGCATGAAGATGGTGCAGGCCTTTTCAATGCCATGATTGACCTCTCGGTAGCAGATGATCCAGCAGAGAAACCATACAAAAAAGGTGGCTGACAAAATGGGAATTCGGACCCCCCCCAGCTCAAAAGGACTCTCTGAAATCTGAAGAAATGTGTTGAAGAAAAAATTCTGTGGATCGGCGCCCCAGGAGAGATTAAGAGAGAAAAAGAAATAATTGATACACCAGCCGATAATAACGGAATAATAGAGCATTATGCCAAACAGGGCGACAGTGGGCATCCACCATCCGGCCCATTCCATTTTGTGGGAAACGCGGGCAAAAGCTAAAGGGGATGAACCTTTTTCGCGATGCCCCAAGGTGTATTCAAGGATAATAAGAGGGATACCTGCAAAAATAAGGGCAATGAGGTAAGGAATCAGGAAAGCTCCGCCGCCATGTTCAAATGCCATATAGCTGAAACGCCATATGTTTCCGAGGCCAACAGCTGAACCTATGGCAGCAAGGAGGAAGCCTATTTTACTTCCCCACAGGGCGCGAGTATTAGTGTCTCCCACTGTAAGTCCTTTGGTTGTAAGTTAGTCGAGTAAAATATTGTGTAAGAATGCTATCAGAATACTTGGATTTCCGACTGCACTCTATATAAAAATAATACTTTGTCAATTCTGAAAACCATATTGTTGCCGACTGACTGTAACTATGATACATTTTGGGTCTTGCTACTTTTAATAAAGAAACGGTCTAACACTTGAATATCACCAAAAGGATAAGCCCATGCCCTCCAAACAATTTCAAGCCCTGGTGGTGAATGAAGAGGCAGACAACACCTTTGTCCGGCAGTTGACTACAAAATCAACTGCTGACCTCCCTGATTATGATGTTCTTATTTCAGTAAAATTTTCTTCCCTTAATTATAAAGATGCTTTATCTGCATCCGGCAATAAAGGTGTTACCAAGCGCTATCCTCACACTCCAGGTGTTGATGTTGCCGGTGTTGTCGAAGAAAGCAGATCTGAATTGTTTTCTCCCGGGGATAATGTCATTGTGACAAGTTATGATCTGGGAACAAAAATTCCTGGGGGTTTTGGCCAATATGTCAAGGTGCCGGCTGAGTGGATTGTCCCCTGCCCTGATGGTTTAAGTCTTTATGAAAGCATGGTATTGGGAACTGCAGGCTTTACTGCTGCCCAGTCAGTTCTCAAATTGATAGAGCATGGTATAAAACCAAATGATGGTAAAATTCTGGTAAGCGGTGCAACAGGAGGTGTTGGCAGCATCAGCGTTTCCTTGCTCTCCCATCTCGGTTATCATGTTGTCGGTGTTACAGGGAAAACTCAGGCACATGCAATGTTGAAAGATATTGGTGCGGATGATGTTATTTCACGTGAAGAGGCTTCAGACACCAGCGGGCGTCTTCTTTTGAGAGAAAAATGGGCTGCCGTTGTTGATACTGTTGGCGGAATAATTCTGGAGACAGCTATTAAAACTACACAATATGGTGGTATTATTACCTGCTGTGGTAATGTTGCCTCTCCGGATCTTTCAATATCCGTATACCCCTTCATTTTGCGAGGAGTTACGTTGGCTGGCATCGATTCAGCAAAATGTCCAATGAAAACACGTAAAATGATTTGGGACAAACTTGCATCTAAATGGAAATTGCCGACACTGACAAATCTTGCTGACGATATAAACTTATCTCAATTAAACAACTATATAGACATGATACTTAAAGGAAAAACTAAAGGGAGAGTGGTCCTCAATTTACACGGAGAGACTTCTTAAAGTAGTGTCATTTTGAAAATCCGAGGCCGGTGATGGAAAACGAAATAAACATAGAGCAAAAATATATAAAGAATGTTGATAATCTCGTTCCACGACCAGATTTGGCATTTGACGTTCTTTCTATGGCCCATAATGCCAACTGCAATTTTAAAGAGCTGGCAAATAAAATTGAGAGGGATCCAAACCTCACGGCAAATATGTTGCGGCTTGCAAATTCTGCCTATTTTGGTCACATGCGAGCAATTACTTCTGTGAAAGATATCATAGTTCGTCTGGGGCTGGAGACAGTAAAACTTCTTGCCATCACCAGCGCCTCGGTCGGTCTAATGAAATCTCCGCAGGAGGCATATAATCTGGAGCCGGGATCTTTATGGTACCATTCACATGCTACAGCAGTACTAGCCTCTGTTATCTGTCAGTTTGCAAAGATTGGTGACGCCGGGGCCATATACACGGCGGCCCTGCTTCATGATATAGGAAAAGTACTCCTTAACAAACCCCTTCAGGTGGCAATCTCAAACATAAAGATTAAGCCGGAGAAGAAATTTTCCAGTCTTGTTGAGCTTGAATATAGTCTGCTTCAAACCGATCATGCAAAAGTTGGAGAGGCTCTTCTTGAGAAATGGGGACTTTCTGAACAGATCAGCCAACCGGTAGGGGATCACCATTCACCAGAAAAACTAGAGTCCGTAGATATGGGCAGCAAGATAGTGTATCTCGCAAATTTTCTGGTTGAAAGCATTGGTATACGTTCAATGTCTCCAGAAAACTATACCTTTAATATCCAGGAATTTATTGACCAAAACCAAATTCTGCCGGATGTCCCAAATTTTCAGGCAAATATGGAAAACATTATGGAAGAATTTTTTACGCAGTTTAACGAAACAACCAATATCTGCTGAAAGTTCTTGGCGGTCACTCCCGCGCAGGATAAAAACTTCTATTCAACCGGTTCATAAACGCATACACGGTTGCGCCCTGCTCTTTTTGCCTCATACAGTGCGCTTTCAGCAAAAAGAAGCAGATCAGCCATTGCCTGTGGAGCATGCTCATTAAAGGAAGATACACCGATACTGATAGTTACCTGCCGACTGAAATTCTCATCATCATAAATAAACTGCTCTGCTACCCTGTGAATATTCTGAGCAATCATTTTGCCTTCTATAAGGTCTGCATCTGGAAGAAGTATCGCAAATTCTTCACCGCTGATTCGTGCGCAAATATCTGTTTTCCGAACTCTGCTTTGCAGAAGTACTGCCATTTCATGCAAAACAAAATCCGCAAAAGTATGACCGCAAGAAGCATTGACTTCCTTGAAATTATCTATATTGATTACAAGAATGACAAGACCTGTCAACCTTCGGGCAGCAAGATAAAATTCACGTTCAAAGATCTCGTTAAAATGACGCCTGTTGTATAATCGGGTTAGGCCATCAGTAATTTCAAGTTCTTCAAGCTTTGTCGTGAGCATTCTTTTTTCAGAGATATCTCTGTAAATCTGTAGAATCTGCCAGACAAAGCCATTATTATCTTTAATCGGACAGGATGTAACTGAAAACCACCTGTCCTTAAATTTCCTCTCATGCCTTTCGCAAAGGTTTTTTGTCCCTGTGTGAAAAACCCTGCAAACAGGGCAGTCAGGTATAGGTTGAGAAGAATTATCAAGTAATTGAAAACTTTTTTCTCCAATTACTTTTTTGTCGCCAAAACATTCTAAAGCAGCCATGTTCGCTCGTACTACAGTAAAATCACGATCAATAACGACCATAATATCATCGATAGCATTAAAAGTAGTCTCCCAAAGGAGAGTCTCGTCGATATGCCTGTGTGCAGAAAGCTGTTCTGGGTGAACAACTTGTGTTTGATCGGGATGAGAATCAGAAGTGTGGGCCGTATGGTCAATGGTCATAATTGTTCAAGCGAATGAGTGTATGATTCTACTTTTTTTACAACAACAATCCGGTATGATATGATGCTTAGAATTTAGTGCCTTACTTCCCAACTTCTGCAAAAAAACAAGAAACCGGAAAACATTGAGTGAAATTACGCTGTTATTTTTACCACCAAGGCACTTATCCTTTCCACTCTATGTGGGTTAGATAACGCAATGATGTTGCATTGTCATCTTTAATGTTTAAAAGACTCATAATATATGTCAAAGCAATCAGAATGTAAACGATGCGGAATGTGCTGCCGGAAAGGTGGTCCTGCACTGCACAAAGAAGATATAACTCTTCTGCGGTCAGGTGTTTTACCGTTAGACAACCTGGTGACTGTCAGGAAAAATGAACCCGCCTATCGTCCTGACCTTGATACAATCATGCCCGTTGAAAATGAGTTTATAAAGCTTGGTGGAAAAGGAAAAAGCTGGGAATGTTTTTTCTATGATTCTACTCACTCCTCGTGTCTTATACATGCAAAACGACCTGTTGAATGCCGCCTACTGCAATGCTGGGACACCAGGGAGATTACAGCCGTAATAGGCAAAGACTGCCTGACCCGCCTTGATATCATAGCGAAAGATAATCCGATAATCAGCTACATTACCAGACACGAAATCCTCTGTCCCTACGACAAGGTGAATCAACTTGTCAACTTGCTGCAATCTGATGCAAACAGCTCCGATATTAAAAGTAAATTGGCTGCTGTTGTAAATAATGACCTGGGGCTTCGCGATGAAGCGATTAGAAAATATGACCTTTCCCTTGGTATGGAGCTTTTTTATTTCGGACGGCCGGTATTTCAGGTGATTGATTTCGATAATCTCGTAAAAGCTACAAATTAACCACAGAGCGCACAGATATAACAGAGGTTGCTGTTTGTAATAAAAAGATTTCTCTGTGGTCTCCGTGTTCTCTGTGGTGAAAAAAAACTTTTCCGGGGTTCATC
>JAUWDC010000285.1 GCA_030608985.1 Desulfobia sp.
GCCAGCAATCTCGCTAAAGTACATACATCTATCACAACCAGCTACAAAACCCACATTGTCCGAAAAAATGAAACCCTGACCCGGATATGCAGAAAATACAATCTGAACAAGACAACACTGCTTAAGGCAAACAATCTTCGCAAATCCAAATTGAAAAAAGGTCAGAGGCTCCGAATTCCTTATCAGACAACGACGTATACATTGTGGGATAAGGATACCCCGCTTCCTTCAGGAAGTGGCTCTTCTCAACTGGTACTCCACAAGGTCAGGCCGGGAGAAACAGTCACTCATATTTCCCGCCGCTACAATGTTCCTGTTCATCTGATTGCGGGCTGGAACGATCTGCGGAACATCCACAGCATAAAAGCCGGTCAGCAAATAGCTCTCTATCTTGACAACTCACACAGTGCCGGCGCTCCTAGTGTTCAATCTTCCGCACAACAGCTTCATGAGACAACCGTCTCTGCTCCACTCTATTATAATGTCAGAAGAGGAGACAGTCTCTGGTCTATTGGCCGCCGATTCAACGTGAGGCCGGAAACGATCAAGCTCTGGAACAATATCAAAAACAACCTGATTCACCCTGGAACCAGGCTTCTTTTGTCAAATCCTGAATCTATCGGTCAACTTTCCATGGTCGACCACAACAGCCTTCAAAAATAATAATGGAGATCAGGGGGAAAACTGCCCTGATCCTGGGTGCGGCACAAGGAATCGGCAAAGCCGTTGGCCTGGCACTGGCAAAAGCCGGTGCCCGTGTCGTCCTCACCTATTATGATTGGCCGGAAGCCTCTGAGCAGATGCAGAAGGAATTTGCTTCCCTCAACTGCGACTTTTTAGCAGTCAAAGTTGATTTAAGACAACCCGAGCAGATCGCAAAATTATTTTCACACATAAAAAATCAATGTGGCACTCTTGATATTCTGATCAATAATATTGAACGGGGCGGAATGCCCGTTGTCCATGGCCCCTATACCTCTGAGCAGTGGGATATGGAAATGGAGACAACCCTTAAAGCCAAATGGTTTGTCTTCAATGAAGCCCTCCCCCTGATGAAATCCTCAGGAGAGGCTGTGGCAATTATCTTTTCTTCTATTGCAGGAATTGTCGGGCGCAATGGCCCGGCGGGAATGATCTTCAATGATGGGTACAGTGCTGCCAACAGGGCTGTTTCTTCTTTTACAGAAACTTGGGCCAGAGAGGGTGCGCCGGAGGTAAGGGTGAACGAACTGATGCTTGGTTTTTTTAAAAGCCGCCATGCAGAGGGCACACGGGGCTGGTCTCTTCTTTCCTCAAAACAGCAGCAGGAGATTCTGGATCATACCCTGCTCGGCAGAACAGGTTCCCATGAAGATGTCATTAAAGCGGTATTCTTCCTCATCCAGGACGCCTCCTTCATGACCGGCAGCGTCCTGAAACTGGACGGCGGCTTCACGCTGGGCCCCGACAGAATCCCTGCGATGCCGGAAGGCGTGTTGTGAAATTATTTACCTGAAGGCGCTAAGCGACTAATCACTGCAATTGCATTGTAGACCGGGATCATCCTGGGCTTTCGTTTTCTTTAAAACATCCTCTACTGCCCAATCGGGAATTTGACGAAGAATAATCTCAACGGCGGCCTGTTTCACAGCATCGGAATCCTTTATATTTCCTCCCTGCTGTGCTTCAGCCAGAATTTCTTTAGCGTCATACCAACAGAGTTCATTGCCCTGCTTATCATATACTGTCAGAATCCGACGATTCTGTTCATGAATATGCTCTTCCTCAATCACGTTGCCAACAATTTTTAACGCTGTCTCATACGGTATAAATTTCACTTCTTCTGTCATTTTTACATCCTTAATATATAAAAGTGTTAAGTTTTAAGTTGTTCGACGGTTCGGGCTAGAGACTTGGCCAGAAAAACCGCTCATACATATTCTGAGCAAAACGATCTGTCATACTGGCAATAAAATCACACACCCTTCTTTCCGGGGAAATGCTTGGGGCAAACGAGCCTATTTCTCTTTCCATTGTCTCCCGATCTGCGAGAAGATGCTCATACAATTCTCGCAGCATCTTGCTTGCCTTGACAAACTCATTGTGCACCTGCGGTGAACGGTACACCTTATGGTACAAAAATTCTCTCAATTCCTGCATAGCTTTCCCAATGACAGGATCAACACCGAACACCAGAACATCTCCCTGTGGTTTTGTTGCCGAGAGAACTCCCTGTATCATGGAAACAATATGCCTGGAGTGATTTGTGCCGAGCACATCATGACAGTTACTCGGAATGTCCCCTTTCTTGATCACCGCACTGCGAATGGCATCATCGAGATCATGCGCCAGGTAGGCTATAATATCGGCATAACGGACAACACACCCCTCAGCTGTTGCCGGAAGTCCGCGCCCTCCGTCCGGTATTACTTCACCATAGCCTTTAGAATGTGTGGCAATACCGTTTCGGACTTCAAACGTCAGATTAAGCCCTTTTCCGCCATTCTCAAGAACATCAACCACACGGACGCTCTGCCTGGAATGAGAAAATCCTCCGGGAACAAGCTCGTTTAGTACGGCTTCACCGGCATGACCAAAAGGAGTGTGGCCCAGATCATGGCCTAATGCAATGGCTTCAATAAGATCTTCATTCAGCGTCAGGGCTCGGCCAATGGTTCTGGCAATCTCCGACACCTCAAGAGTATGGGTCAGACGTGTCCGGCAATGATCGCCACTGGGAGAAAGGAACACCTGGGTTTTGTGCTTCAATCTCCTGAAAGCTTTAGAATAGACAATACGATCCCGATCCCGTTGAAAATCGCTCCGAATAGGGCAAGGTTCAACAGGCTGCACCCTGCCCTTTGTCATTGAACTTGGACAGGCATAGGGAGATAAATAAGCGAGCTCCCTTTTTTCAATATCTTCTCGCACTGACATGATGTTCATATAAATGGATTTCGTTTCAATTTCAACATTATGTCACGAATTTAGCAAAAAAACTGTAACTGTCCAGCAGCACTTCATCTGTGTCCGATCAGGCTTACTCACATAGAACTACTATAGTTTGCAAGCCTGATCGGACACATCTA
>JAUWDC010000307.1 GCA_030608985.1 Desulfobia sp.
GATTCTACTTTTTCAGTAAATCATCTCATCGCGACTCAGCACACTCTGCTTGGCGCCATCGAAAGATTCCATGAGCCGGAAAAACTGCAGCAATTTCTTATCTCCCATTTTGAAATATGTAAAGCCGCGGGGCGGAAGGGCGATGGAAACATGCTTGTCACTGCTTATTATGAACCCACCTTTGCCGGCAGTCTGGAGTATGATCCTCCTTTCATATACCCCTTGTATGGAGTTCCCGCTGATCTTGTTTCAAGAAAAGACAGCACCGGTTCACGGCAGACAGGTCGAATGCAGGATGGCGAGCTGGTGCCCTATTGGACACGGGGTGAGATCGAGGGGGAAAAAATATTGGCCGGCAATGAAATAATGTACCTGGCTGATCCGATTGAGGCATTCATCCTGCATGTCCAAGGATCAGGACAGGTGAGACTGCCTGATGGAAAGGTGAGGCAAGTCCAGTTTGCCGGGACAAATAACCATAAATACACAAGCATTGGGAAGGTATTGGTAGAAGAGGGTGTGATGTCTTTAGAAGAAGTTACTCTTCCCAGAATAATAAAATATTTACATGACCATCCTGAAGAGCAGAAAAGAATTTTTCATAAAAATGCCAGGTATGTCTTCTTTAGTATCGGAGAAAAACAGGATCATGGGCCAACAGGCAGCATGGGGCAACCACTCACGGCTGGTCGATCCATTGCCATTGACCGGAACTGTTTCCCCCACGGAATATTAGGCTACTTGAAGACTGAAAAACCGATTTTTGATGAATTCGGCGCTGTCACCGGATGGAAAACGGCAGGTCGGTTTGTTGCAAGCCAGGATAGCGGAGCAGCTATAAAAGGACCCGGACGGATTGATTTATTCCTTGGCAACGGCAGCGATGCTGAAAAAACGGCTGGTGTGATGAAACAGCCGGGGAATTTGTATTTTCTTATTTTAAAGAGTGACAAGCGCCCATAAATTTTCATAAAATGAGAAAAGATGGATTCATAGAAGTCTTTTTCTCACCACAGAGGTCACAGAGACCACAGAGAAATATTTTTTATTACAAGCTGTTACCTCTGTGCACTCTGTGACCTCTGTGGTTAAATTATAGTTTTACGACTTCAATAAATTTGATGCCTAGATATAACAAAGCTGGAGGAGTAGATGAAACAGCCGGAAATTGATTACTGGATCAATACCATGCTTGACAGTGCAAATAATGTCTCAGATCTTAATATTACTGTGGGTAGACCTCTGCAGGTTGAATCCTCAGGGTTTCTCTCACCTGCCATAGTTAGCCCTCCTGTTAATGAGATTACCCCTTTCCAGGCAGAAGTGTTTGCCTTGAATGTTATCGCCGGAAATAAACGCTTATTGGATAATCTTGCCGAAAGCGGCTCCTGTGATCTTTCATACTGGCTGGGTAATAAAGCACGTTTCAGGGTGAATGTTTTTTCCCAGAAGGAAAATCTGTCTACAGTTTTACGAAAACTGCCCACGGAAATACCGACAATACAAAGCTTGAACCTGCCAAACGCTATGAATCAGATGTCAAACGAATTAAACGGCATGATACTGGTCACAGGCGCAACAGGTTCGGGTAAGTCAACAACCCTGGCAGCACTGCTTCACAAGATAAACAGAGAGCGGGCTGTTCATGTCGTTACTTTGGAGGATCCGATAGAGTTTGTTCACCCCCATCACAAGGCAACATTTAATCAACGGGAGTTGGGCAACGATTTTGATACATTTGCCAATGGATTGAGGGCGGCATTGCGTCAGGCGCCAAAAGTTATTCTTGTAGGTGAGATGCGTGACCGTGAGTCCATGGAGATTGGCCTTACCGCAGCTGAAACAGGACACCTTGTTTTAAGTACACTGCATACGGTTGATGCCGGTTCCACCGTTAATCGTTGTCTGGGTATGTTTGAGCATGATGAACAGCCCCAAATTAGAAATCGCCTGGTGGAGACCCTGCGTTGGGTTGTCTGCCAGCGTTTGATGCCAAAAGTTTCCGGAGGAAGGGTGGCGGCTTTTGAAGTAATGGGAATGAATCTCCGAGTGAGAGAAGTCGTCATTAATGGTGAGTCTGAAGGGAAGACCTTTTACGAGATTATTGAAGATGGCAGTGCCGTGGGTATGACGACTTTTGATCAGTATATCCTCGGATTATTTGAGAAGGGACTCGTTACTGAACAGACGGCAATGGGCTATTGCTCCCGGCGCAGTGCCATGGGACGCGGTCTCGACAAACTCAAAGCCATACGTGGTGAGTCCACTACAGGTATCAGTGGCCTTGGCATGGAGGAAGAGAAAAAAGATGGCCGATATGATGCATTCTCATGAAATGATTTCCATATGCCCACATTGCCGGCAACAGCTTGGTTTGACCGACGTCCAAAAACAGCAGATAAAAAGTGCTCTTGCAACACTTGAAGTTGGTAAAAAGCTGAAGTTTGCCTGTCCTCAATGCCAGAAACCTATTGACCTCGGCCCGGACGATACAGCAAAAACAGATAATACTGTCTCGGCCTCCAGTCCAAAACCTTCTCATGTCCAGGGGGCTAATGGGAAATTCAGTCAGCCCCAGGCCCCGGATATTTCCTGGTTGCTAGGAGGAGAGCTGGGCGAGAAGGATATTATTGATGACGTCCCTCAAGTACTTGTATTGATCAGCGATGAAACAATTCGAGAGAAAATAGCCGGCTCTTTCAAAGCAATGGGATATAAACCTGAATGTCCTGGATCCCCGGTAGAGGCTATAGACAGGATGCGGTTTGTTGAGTTTGATGCTGTTGTCCTGCACGTAAACTATGAGGGGAGCCTGGAAGAGTCTGCGGTCCATTCTCACATGAAATTAATGATGATGCCGAAGAGGAGAC
>JAUWDC010000015.1 GCA_030608985.1 Desulfobia sp.
TGTTAACAATATGCTGTCCAGCAAAGAGGTAAGGCTTGCCGGAGATCTTTTCACTGAGCTTGCCATAGGCAATCATACTTCCAGTGAAAGTCATAGCGCCTATAAATACGGAAAGAACAAGAACAAAGGCGGTAAAAGCAGGTGCATCCATAATACCTTGATATTTACCACTGTATTCAAACCAGGCGAGAAGCAGACTTGCCGCACCGCCGAAGCCGTTGAAGATGGCGACCATTTCGGGCATTGCGGTCATGGCAACTAACTTGGCAGCGGCAAATCCGATACCACCGCCTATGGCCATACCAAGCATGATCCACTTGTAATCAATGCCCTGGGAAACCAGGGCTGCACAGATGGCCAGCAGCATACCCATGGCGGAAATCGTATTTCCTTTCCTGGCTGTGGCCGGCGAGCTCAGCATTTTAAGCCCCATGATAAACATGACAGCCGAGATGACATAGCTGAAATTAATAAGCAGGTTGAGGTTCATTAGTTACCCCCCTCTTTTTTCTTGAACATACTGAGCATCCTGTCGGTAACAATATAACCGCCGACAACATTGATAGTTGCCAGGGTGACAGCTGCAGTACCCAGGATAATACCCAGAGTGCTCTGGCCAAGTTGAAGAGAAGCTATCGCGCCAACCAGGGTGATACCGGAAATGGCGTTGGAGCCGGACATCAGGGGAGTGTGCAGTGTAGAAGGTACTTTTGATATCAGTTCAAATCCCAAAAATATTGCCAGGACCAGAACAAATGTAAGAAATACCGGGGTAAGATCTAATGGTATAAGAACTTCTGGAGTCATACTATCCTCACTTTACAATACTTTTGTAGGTTTCACTGAAGATCTGTCCCTCATGGGTCATGAGGCAGCCTTTAATTATTTCATCTTCCAGGTCGAGGTTGAATGTTTTCTCCTCCTTATCCCAGAAATGCATGACATAGTTGGTAATATTAGCTGAATACATCTGGCTGGCATGAATTGCTACCTCACCGGGGAGGTTGCCAAGACCGATAATAGAGACACCGTTTACATCGGCTACTTTGTCCAGCTCAGATCCCTCAACATTGCCACCAGTCTCAACAGCCATATCAACAATAACGCTGCCTGGCCGCATCTGTTTCACCATGTCAGCAGTGACAATAACAGGGGCCTTCCTGCCGAATAACTGGGCAGTGGTGATAACAACGTCAGCCAGAGAGCAATGTTTGGCCATGCCTTCCTGCTGCGTTTTGATCTGTTCAGGGGTCAGTGCTTTAGCGTAGCCGTCTTTTGTCTGGCCGGTTTCACCGAGGTCAATTTTAACGAATTTGGCACCAAGAGACTGGACCTGCTCTTCAACAACAGGGCGGGTGTCGAATGCTTCAACTCGGGCGCCAAGACGTTTGGCAGTGGCGATTGCCTGGAGCCCTGCAACACCGACACCGATGATGAATACCCTGGAAGGCTTGATTGTTCCAGAAGGCGTTGTCATCATCGGAAAAATCTGGTCAAGTTTTTCAGCGGCGAGAAGAACCGCAACATAGCCTCCCAGGTTGGCCTGGGAACTCAAAACATCCATCTTTTGAGCGATGGTGGAGCGCGGTATCATTTCAAGGCTGATGGCATTGGAATCAGCGGCCATAAAGGCATCAAGAAGCTCCTTTTCGTTGAAAGGATCAAGGTAGCTGATGTGGATTGCGCCTTTTTTCATCAGCGGAATTTCTTCAATGGGAGGTTTCCGCAGTCGCAGGATCATGTCGGCGGAAGAGATCAGTTCGTTTCTGTCAGCACTGATCTTAGCCCCGGCTTTTTCATAATCTGCATCAGTAAAGCGGCATGTTTCGCCTATTCCTGATTCCACGGTGATGTCGGCGCCGTTTTTGACAAGTTTGTCAACAGATGCCGGGATCAGCGGAACGCGCTTTTCACCAGGAAAAGTCTCTTTTAGGGCTACTATTTTCATGAATGCTTTTCCCCTTTCTAAGATTCATATTTTAGATTTTTTTACCCGATATTTACTTTATATAACTTTAAACTCAAAATTCTGAGTTTAAAGATGCAGATTTGTATAACAGGTTATGTAATATTTGCAATTGTATTGAATGAAAAAATGAATTTAACTGGGTAAATTATGGCATTTTAATATGTGATGGCGTCGCAAAAAGCGTTTATACTGCAGCGACATTTTGTTTATCACCACGAAGAGCACGAAGAACACGAAGACTTTTTTCTTTTAACTTCGTGCGCTTCGTGTGCTTCGTGGTAAATAACGACTTCTCGAAGTCTACGCTTATCGGCGAGTTCATCATGAATTGATGAACCTGCAAATATATAGATAGAGGCAACTTTCATTGTGATTGGTAATAGATTTTCTCGACTCAAGCGCCTTATCGGGCCCGAAAGGCTGGATCTGTTAAGGTCAAAAACAGTAACGGTGGTTGGCCTTGGGGCTGTTGGTGGTTATGCCCTCGAAGGGTTGGCCCGGGCAGGCATTAACCACTTCCGTCTTGTTGATTTTGATAAAGTCTGTCTGACCAATATAAACCGACAGGTGCTTGCTCTGGAGTCCACCTTGGGGAAACCAAAAGTGGAAGTGGCCCGGGACAGAATAAAAGATATTAATCCTGACTGCAGGGTGGAAACCCTTGACCTTTTTGTTGATGCGGAAACGGTTGACCAGGTTTTGTTCCCGCAACCAGATCTTATTATTGATGCCATTGATTCATTGAATCCCAAGATTGAACTCCTGGTCAGAATTAGAGAACAGAGAATTCCAGTGATTTCTTCCATGGGGGCAGCCCTGAGGACAGACCCGACATTAATCCGGGTTGACGATATAATGGATTCCTGGAAATGTCCCATGGCCAAAAGGATTCGAAAAAGACTGCGGCGAAGAGGGGTTGAGGGGGGCATCCCCTGTGTTTATTCAACTGAAGATATCGATATTGCCCACAGCGGAATTGAAATTGTCGATGAACTGGGGCAAGGACACGAGCAGGGCATTGAAAGGGGCAGGGTGCGGCAGGTCCTCGGCAGTCTCCCAACCGTAACGGCCATCTTTGGTTTGACCATAGCAAATCTTGCTATCTTGCAATTGTCTTCCCTGGATCCAGAAAAATGAGTACACTTTGTCTTTGTTGTTCTTCCATCAACTTAAAACTTAAATCTTGAAACTTAAAACTTTCAGTTAAAGGAATTCCCAATGAAAAAAGCTTTTATAATAATGTTTCTGCTTAGCATACTCACACCCAGTCTCTCTTTTGGTGTGGTTGCACTGCCTGCCGCCACTCAGGAGGAAGGGAAATGCGTTGAGGGTGACTGCGCCAACGGCAAGGGTGTTATGACTTTCCCTATTGGGACACGATACGAGGGTGAATTCAAAAACAATCTTCCCGACGGTAAGGGCACATTCACCTTTCCCCAGGGGGTAAAATACGTTGGAGAATTTAAGAAAGGAGAATACAGCGGCCAGGGAACGCTGACAACTCCTGAAGGCTTGAAATATGTCGGTCAGTTTGCCCAGGATGCACCTAATGGAATGGGAACCATGACTATGCCTGACAAGTCAGTGCTCACTGGCAATTTTACCAACGGTCTTCTTAGTGGGTTGGGAACGAAAACTTTCCCGGATGGAGCACATTATGATGGGGAATTCTTAAACAGTAAGTTTCATGGACAGGGAACATTCAATTTGATCGATGGGTCGAAATATGAAGGGGCCTTTGCAAATGGAACGTTCAATGGGAAAGGAGCCTTTGTATCTCCTGACGGCACTCGGCAGGTAGGTCAATTTAAGGATGGTGTCTTGGTGAAAGAGTAGTGGTAACTCTAAAAATAGGAGTGTTATGAAGAGGGAATGTCGCCGTTTCGCTTCGCCTCTTCGTACCAGTCCTGTCCGCCATAAAGCTCATCAGAACATTGCACGCACATTCCGTGGCTGAGTTTAGCCGCGGAATGGACGGTTAAGTATTGATCAACTTGTTGCCAGTATCCTTCATCATCCCGTATTTTATGACATTTTGAACAGATCGGGATAATGCCGCGGAGTGCCTTGATTTCGGTGATATCGTGGATAATGCCAAGGGATCGTATTGGCTCTCCTGTATTACTGTATTCTGTTTTGCACACCTCGTGGACCCACTTTTCAGTTCCATTGTCTAAAAGAATGCGATGTTCTATGTCGTATTGTGTGTTGTTCTCAATAGACTCTGTGTAGGCTTTGAGAACGTGTCTCCTTTCATCAGGATGTACTTTTTCCCAAAATGCCTCAAGCGTTCCACTGAACTGCTGAGGCTTTATTTCGAATATTCGGTATACCTCTTCTGACCAGGAAAGGGTATCGGTCTCTATGTTGTGTTCCCAGTGGCCCAGTTTTGCTATCTGCTGGGCTTCTTTCAATTTTTGCTCATTTTTTCTGAGTTCCCGTTCTGCTTGTATTCGTTGTTGTTTTGCATTCGCTGCTAACCAGCAGCCAAAGGCCAGGATCATGGCGAAAAGACAGTTTAGTAACAGGTAATGAACTTTTGTCGGGTGAACCTGTTTTGCTAAAATATCTTTGGGTATATGGGAAACAAGCTTCCAGTAATATTTTTGAGGAGAGAGAGAACTCGCGCTTCTTGCAAAGGCTTCTGGTGATCCGGTGCTGGATTTAAGGCCTTCTTCAAGTGGATAGATGGTAGTGAAAGTATACATGCCTTTTGTGCCTGTGAATTGGCCTGAGTCTTTCTGATTTATTTTCCCCCAGGCCTCTGAGAATGTGTTGGCAAAGGAGATTTTCTTCTTATCTTTAAACATAAATCCCCACTCTTCATCCGGGCTTCGTCCGCGTAACCAGTAGCCGTCTCTATTCAGTAGCATTATGTGACCAGTGGCATACTCTTTTAATTCGTCTATTTTGTTGAGGAGATCTTTTCCCTTATAATTTAGAATAACAATCCCTGATTTTGTGAGATTGTCATGAAATATGGGAGTCCCAATACGAATCATGGGTTTTCTTGGTTCTTCCACAACACCTTTTTCAATATTGAGGTCAAATGGGGAAACAAAAATCTCTCCCTTCTGCAGATTAATCGTATCTTGGAAATAATATCGTTTTCCTTTAGGTTGAAGACCATCCCTCGGGACAATGGCTGGCTTACCATCATTGTCATTGACACGAATTAATTCCATTCCCTTGCTGTCTAAAAGGCGAACCTGATCATAGATTTTCTTTTGCCTGGCAAAGTGGAGAAATTCTTTAGATACAGTTTTTCTCTCTGTGTCCGTATCATCCTGGTTTTTGTGAACAAAATGTAAATGCTGATGATTTGCCAGGATCATCAGATCTGTAGCGATTGATCGAATATCGTTGCGGATAATTTTCTGTTGCTGGACGATATTGATCTTTTCTCGATCTTCCAGTCCTTTTTTGCGACCCTTATGGTCTGTCATGAAAAATATTGTGAAAATAATGACAGACAGGGTTAAAAGAGGGAGAAAGAGAGAAAGGAAGCTTTTGGTCAGAGGTTTCATAGGGACGGTATCGTATTTTAAATTGGTGCTTCACCTTGTGAAGATTTCTTTCTTCTTATCTATTTCCATGCTGCTGTATATAAATTGATGCAAGTAACTGAGACATTGTAGTGGTAATTAATACTATTCTTATAAGTATCACATAGTTGAGATATAATTCCTATATTTTTGTAAAAAATGTTATGGAAATTATGTAACTTCTCCAAAAGTGGTGGCAAAATTCCTGGATCCCCGATAAGGACATTCAGGGATGACAACCGTAACTCCTCGTAAACTCGTCATTCCGGCATGTTTTTAGCCGGAGATAAGCGAAACGCAGTGTAGACTTCGATCCAGAGATTTCATTTGGAAACCAATCATAGGGTGGAACCGCCTGAGTAGTATGATAATGTGTATGATGAGACTGATAGTAAGCTGGAAATTTTGTAAAAAGATAAGGAGCCTTTTGTTTTGTCTGTTTATGGCCGTGGGGGTGCAAGCAACGACTTTCTGCATTGCTTTGGCCAATGAATTTCCCTTTTCAGTAGGAGAGAAATTGACATATGAACTCAAATGGGGGCTCGTCCCGGCAGGAGAGGCATCCCTTGAGGTACTACCGAACGAAATCATTGATGGAGTAGAAGGGCATCATTTTCGGATGACGACGAAAAGCAATTCCTTTGTTGATGTTTTTTATAAGGTAAGAGATGTGGTTGACGGGTATACCGATTTGACTGTGAGCCGCTCCCTTCTCTATAAGAAAAAACAAAATGAAGGGTCCACCAAAAGGGACATTCTTGTTACCTTTGACTGGAAAACAAATCAGGCTCGCTACTCTAATTTTGGCAAGACAAAGAAGCCTATTTCCATCAGTGACGGGGCATTCGATCCATTTTCAGTTCTTTATTATTGTCGCCTTTTTAATTTTGAGACGAATACGGATATTGTTCGACCTGTTACCGATGGAAAGAAAATTGTAACAGGCGTGGCAAAATTCAAGGGTCGTGAATATATTAAAATTAATGGCATCAGGTATGATACCTTTTTGATCGAGCCTGAAATTGAGCATATCAGTGGTGTTTTCAAGAAAAGTAAAAAAGCGAAAATACAGATATGGTTGACCGCCGATAATCGGAGGATTCCCGTGAGGATAAAAAGTAAGGTTGTTGTCGGGAGCTTTGTCGCAGACCTTGTAACTATTCACTAGCATCTCATCTTCGCCCATCTCGGCCTTCTCGAATAGCATAAGTATGCGTCGAAGCCCAAATGAACGAATATGAGGCACTATTAAACAGTTACAGTGCGAGTTAATCGCACCTTATTGAAATTTGCTGAATAGTTACCAGATCTTGTCGAAAAAACTGTTACTGACCAGTAACAGTTTCCAACATTTTTTTTCTAAAAAGTCAGTTTTTCTTAATGTTACATTTTTGTGTACTCCCATTCCTGGCGGCCATTTTTCTTGACAAGGTTGTTGTTTCGATGTAATCAATTTTGGTTCTGGTATGCTCGTCTGCTGCCCTTGGCAGCCTTACACATATCACAATATAAACTTTAAACCTTTTCAATTTAAGGAGAACATAATGTGCCGGTTAGCGTTAAAGACCGCCAGTGAGCCGTTTTCTCCCTACACTGTGCTCCAGGCCATGGAAGCAATGCAGGAAGGATATGATGGCAGTGGCCTGGGTCTTCTTCTGAGAGGACTCGACTTTACTGATTACAGTTACAAGGCCGGGGACCCAATTCTTTCAGGGATTGCCCATACTGAAGAGGCCTTCCACCGGCTTGGAAGCTTCATGCAGGACAGGGGGTTTGAGCTGAAATACGATCATGAATTTGAAACGGATCTCTCCAAGATAGAGGCCAAGGATAGGCATAAATATATTCTCAGGGTGTATAGAAGGCCTGAGGCCTGGAAGAGTCTCTCCGAGGATGAGGTAGAGCTCCAGATGATGCTCACCAGGATTGCCCTTCGAAAAGATGGAGAAGAACATGGCGGGGACCTCACCGCATTTTCCTTTTGGCCGGATGTGGCCATGATTAAAGAAGTGGGCTGGCCGCTTAATGTGGGTGAGGCACTTGGATTAGACAGTCATCGTATAAAATCTCGGGTCTGTATGGCCCAGGGACGTCAGAATACCAACTGGGGAATCAACCTGTATGCCTGTCATCCATTTTTTATCCAAGGCATAGCCACCATGACTAATGGAGAGAACACAGCCTTTCTTCCAATCAAGGACTGGCTGAGCGGTAAGGGTTTTCCGGGTTATATCGGCTACCAGTCAGACAGTGAGGTCTTTGCCCATATTCTGCACTATACTGTCAGGCAGCTGAAATTGCCTCTTGAGGCGTATAAGCATATCATTACTCCTCTGAAAACAGAGGAATTAAAGGATCATCCCCAGGGTGATTTCCTGCTGGGACTGCGCAATGTCTGTCGTCGTCTCATAATAGATGGACCCAACGCGGTAATCGCTACTTTGCCGGATGAAACCTGCATGCTGGTTATGGATGCCAAAAAACTGCGTCCGGCTACCATTGGCGGAAAACCAGGTGAATGGGCGATTGCCTCGGAAATGTGCGGTGTTGACGCCATGATTCCAGACCGGGATCCTTCATTAGATTATCAACCAATGCGTGAGCATACAATTATTGTACCTCCAGACCGACAGGAGTTTCAGATATGGTCTCAATTCGATCAGTTCCCTCTACCCCAAGCGGCTTAGCAGCCGGGGATTTTCCCTGGATCATTGAGCATCGGGAAGACCGATGCACACTGTGCGGCCGATGTACAGCAGTCTGCCCGGTTAATGCCATTAAGCTGACGTATATGCGGCAGCGTATGCCAAGATTGGTACTCTCTTCAAGCGAGCGCGGGAGCTCCTACCGTACATTTGTTGGTATACGACAAAGAACGGAAGCAGCCAACCGCTGCATTGGCTGTGGTACCTGCGAGAAAGTGTGTCCGAACCAGGCTATCAAACCGCAGCCGAATACAGTGTCCGAGCGTCACCGTTTTATTAATACAAAAGGTGGTGAGGCATGGAAACGCGGCGGTCGTAAAAATGAGCCTGGCCCAAGTCTCCTTGATAAAATTATTTTCAACAGGATCTCCATGCTGACTGATCCTGCTCTTGATGCCGGGCGCCATGAGTTCAGCGTGAATACTCTGCTGGGTCGCGTACTGTCGCCGGAAGAATATCTGCGGAGAAAGATGACAGGAGAGTGGATTCCGCCGGTGAGAGAGATTTTCCCTTTCATTATTGGTTCCATGTCCTTCGGCGCCTTGTCTCCAAATATGTGGCTTGGGCTTCTACAGGGCGTGGCCTATTGTAACGAGGTTCTCGGTATTCCTGTTGTCATGGCCACAGGTGAGGGCGGATGTCCTCCCTGGGTCCTGAAAAGTCCGTTTCTGAAATATATTATCCTGCAGATTGCATCCGGGTATTTTGGCTGGGATGAAATTATTCGCGCCATACCGGATATGCAGTGTGATCCGGCAGCCATCGAGATCAAGTATGGCCAGGGTGCAAAACCGGGCGACGGCGGACTTCTCATGTGGTTCAAAGTAAGCAAGCTGATAGCCCGCCTGCGAGGTGTTCCCGAGGGTATTGATCTTCCTTCACCTCCGGTTCACCAGACACTCTATTCCATTGAAGAGTCGGTCATGAAAATGGTCCAGTCTCTGTCAATGGCATGGGATTTCAAGGTACCTGTCTATCCGAAGATCTCCGGTTCCAACTCGGCTAAATCCGTTTTGAATAACCTGGTAAGAAATCCATATGCTTCTGGACTGCTTATTGATGGTATCGATGGCGGTACCGGTGCAGCATACAACGTCAGTATGGACGCCATGGGCCATCCGATCGCGTCAAGCGTTCGTGAATGTTACCTCGATTTGTGTGCCCAGGGTAAACAGAATGAGATTCCGATTTTTGCCGCCGGCGGTGTTGGCAAAAATGGTAATGTTACCCAGAATGGCCTGGCGCTCATTATGCTGGGTGCCAGTGGTGTTCATATGGGTAAATATATCATGCAGGCTGCCGCCGGTTGTCTCGGCAGTGAACAGAATCGTTGTAATGTATGTAACGTTGGTATCTGCCCGAAAGGCATAACCAGCCAGAACCCCAAACTCTACCGCAGGCTCGATCCCGACTTGGTCGCTGAGCGTGTTGCAGAAACCTTCATGGCTATCAATACCGAAATGAAGAAAGTCTTGGCACCGCTGGGACGATCTCAGAGTCTGCCCATCGGAATGTCTGATGCCATTGGCATAGCTGATAAGGCAGCAGCCGATCAGCTGCAGATTAAGTACGTTTGTTAGTAATTGTTCAGGCACTCCTGAACAATTACAGTACGGTGGTTTTGCTAATTTTGTAGCACCACCTGAATGGTTACATTTGTTAGAAGAGGAATAAGAAAGTGAGTGAAGCTATTACCGTAAAAGGGCTGGATGAAAACGGCCAGCGGATTGACTCTAAAATATTTAATGAAATGGTCCAGGATGCTTTCGAGAAGACGAATAAGCTGATTCTGGAAACATATGGTCAGCATAATATCGGCGGTCGCCTTAAGACAAATGGCGAAAAGGTTGATATTCAGTTGACAGGACCATGCGGTCAAAGACTCGGTTGTATGGGAATGCCTGGGACAACCATTACCTGCCATGGATCAGCCTCCGATGACGTAGGATATCTCAATATTGGCGCTGATATCACCGTACTTGGTGACGCTACCAATGGCTGCTGTAACGCCATGGCCGAAGGTAAGGTCTATGTTAAGGGCTCTATCGGTTCCCGTGGCCTGACCATGACCAAATGGAATCCTGAATATAAGCGCCCGCAACTCTGGGTGCTTGGTTCTGCCGGTGATACCTTTGCCGAGTTCAACTGCGGCGGTACCGCTGTCATCTGTGGTGTTGAGGC
>JAUWDC010000215.1 GCA_030608985.1 Desulfobia sp.
ATCTCTTTATTCATACTGTCAGCCTCCCATTGGGTAACTCTGATTACTGGTAATAAGAAGCTTTGGCCATCAGACAGCCAAAGGCATCTTTAGGTTGAAACTTTTATAGACTACAAAGGTTTCCACAGAACGGACATTTTCAATCTGCGAGACCTCTTCAGTGTAAAACTCAAGCATGCCAAATTTATTTTTCAACATGACCATGACTATGAGGTCAAAGCGTCCGGTAACTACACAGACAGAGGTTACACCACGAAGTTTGCTGAACTCTTCGCCCTTGGCAACAAGGTCCATATCCTTCAGCTTAACTCCGACCATAACCAGATATTTATCAGGGATAGCCTCAGGATCTACAAGACCGGTGATCTCGAGAACGCCCTCTTCCTTAAGTTTTTTGACCCTTGATCGAATAGTCCCTTCGGAAACAAGAAGATCATCGGCGATCTTCTTAAATGAAATCCTCCCATCCTTCAGATGGTTAATGATGGAGATATTAATTTCGTCGATTTTCATTTATCCTTGCACATTTTTCATTTATTTGATAGTTGTTGTACCAAATGATGTTGATACTGTCAACTCATAGGTTATATTTTTACGCATTCCGTATTTTAGATCCATATTATCGTTGATCACTCAACGCAAAATCAACTCAACCTCAAGGGGGGATAGCATGTCAAAAAAAATTGCCATCATAGGTGCCGGACCAGGAGGGTACGTTGCAGCAATACGAGCCGCCCAAATGGGGGCTGAAGTCACACTCATTGAAAAATCGAATGTTGGCGGCACCTGTTTAAATCATGGCTGTATCCCCTCAAAAGTACTTAAAAGAACTGCCGATCTGTTGGAAGACATCAAAAGGGCCGGTGAATTTGGGGTTGAGAACTGTCACACCCCACACTGCAATATGGAGGCTCTCGCCAGACGCAAGGAAAAAGTTATTTCAGCACAGGCAGGCGGCATTCTCTCTCTCCTGAAGAAACATCGAGTAAAGTATATCACAGGGCGCGCATACATACCGGGGGCGAACCACCTCAAGGTGACAGATAGTAACGATAATACCACCACATACCAGTGGGACAAACTGATTCTCGCAACGGGAAGCCGGCCTGCCACTATTCCAGCCCTGCCCTTTGATGGCCAAACCATTCTCTCCAGCGACGATGCACTGAACCTGCAGACGATTCCTGAATCGATCACCATTGTCGGCGCGGGTGTCATCGGCTGTGAATTTGCCTTTATCTGGAACAGTCTCGGCGCCAGGGTCACTTTAGTTGAAGCCCTGGACAGGCCGCTCCCGCTGCCATCTGTTGATGAGGATTGCAGCAAACTTATCGCAAGAGAAATGAAAAAGAGGAAAATAACTCTTCAGGTTAACCGAACAGTTCAGTCAACCGTTAAAGAAGGAGAGAAACTAACACTCTCCTTTGGCCCATCACCCTTTGGCGTTAATCTGCGCAAAAAGGATCGTGAAGTAACCACAGGACAGACGGATAAACTCATTGTCTGCATTGGGCGGAAGCCAAATAGTGAAGAACTTGGCCTTGAAAATATCGGTGTTGAGACTGATGGGGCGGGCTGGGTAAAGGCGGATGCGATGCTGCGCACATCTGCCAAAGATGTCTATGCCATCGGAGATCTGCTTGGCCCAGCCAGAGTCATGCTGGCTCATGTCGCCTCAACCGAAGGTGAGATTGCTGTTGAAAACAGTTTCGGAGCCCAAAAAACCATGCAATACGACCAGATTCCAGGGGCTATTTTCACCATGCCGGAAATCGGAACTATTGGGCTCTCTGAAAAAGAGGCCAGAGAAAAATTCAAAAATGTGCGAGGGGACTCCGTTCTGTTCAGGACCTCCGGCAAGGCACAGGTCCTTGGTGAAATTGCCGGTCAGGCCAAAATCGTCTCCGATGCGGATACCGGTAAAATTCTCGGTGTACATATAGCCGGTCCACACGCAACCGACCTTCTGGGAGAGGCGGGTATTGCTATGCATATGGGAGCTGGAGTCGAGGATATTGCCAAGACTATCCATGCACATCCGACTTTGGCAGAGGTTCTGCTCGAGACATCTTTCAAGGCTCTTGATTTGCCCTTACACGGCTGAGTGGATCATTAAGTGGATTACCATTAAAACCATACAACTTCTGGTCGAGACCAAACCTTTAAGGTAAAAGGGATGATTGAAATATGAAGAAGCCAGGATACCTGCTTTTCCGGGCCGGTATAATATCATTATGCATGGTGGTTTTTTATAGCACCAATATCATGGCAAAAGCTCAGGATGTTGCCGGAACTGCACCCGAAGCACGCTCAGATCTTATCATCATTGACAACATGAAATCCTATGGCCCGCTTGAAAAGGCCACCGTTGAATTCCCCCATGACGCCCACACCGATGCTCTCTCAAAGAAAAACAAATCCTGCGAGACCTGCCATCTGACTGAAAAAGACCAGTTCTATCCGGGGTTCAAGCGACTAAAGAATACAGGCAGAGAAGAGGTCATGAATATATATCATGACGGCTGTATCGCCTGTCATGGAGAAATGAGGCTGAAAGGAGAAAATACCGGCCCCGTTGAATGTGACAACTGCCACAGGGAACAAAAGAAGTTCACATCCTCGCGTCTGGCCATGGGTTTTGATAAGTCTCTGCATGCTCGTCACGTGCAGGTACACGAAAAAAAGTGCGAAACTTGCCATCATGAATATGACGAGAAAACCAAAAAACTCTTTTACGCTAAGGGAAAAGAAGGAACCTGCCGTTATTGCCACAAAGAACAAACGAAGGAAAACCTATTATCCATGCGCGTAAGCGCCCACATCGCCTGTATTAATTGTCATATCAAAAACCAGGAGAAGAATCCGCTTAACCTCCCCGTAAAATGCTCGCAGTGCCATGATGCATCTTACCGGGAAACAATCAAGAAACTTGATCCCATCCCAAGGCTTGAAAGAAATCAGCCCGATATGGTGATGATCAAAACCGGTGTTAAGGAGCTGGATAACGGCGAAGAAAAAAGAATGCACCTGGTTCCCTTTGACCACAAGGCTCACGAGGGATACAACAATACCTGCCGGGTCTGCCATCATCAGGAGATGAAAAAATGCAGTGAGTGTCACACACTCGGTGGCTCCGATGAAGCCAAAGGGGTAAGTCTTGAACTTGCCATGCATAAAAAAGATACGAATCACAGTTGTGTTGGCTGCCATACTGTACAGTATCAAGAAAACAAAAGTTGTGCCGGTTGCCACCAGTCCACTCCCGCCACCGCCAGAATGAGTGACAGATCATGTGAGGTCTGCCACATTCCACTCCCAAAGGGCGTGGAATTAAATGATGACACAGCCAAACTGCTCCTTGAAGGTCGTCCTGAAAAACCTGCTACATACACTCAGGAAGAGATACCTGATAAAATCATTATCGGAAAACTCTCCAAAAAATATGAAGCCGTGGAGTTCCCCCACAGGAAAATCGTCAATAAGATTGTTGAAAACATGGGAGATAATAAGCTGGCCCAACACTTCCATGCTGAAAAAGCCACAACCTGCAGCGGATGCCACCACAATGCACCGCTCTCAAAACAACCATCGAGATGTGACAGCTGTCATACTCAAGCGTTCAATGACAAGGATATGCATAAACCCGGTATTGTCGGTGCCTACCATCTCCAATGTATGGAATGCCACACCACCATGAAGATAGAAAAGGTCGGCTGCAAAGACTGTCATAAGGAAAAGAGCCCGGAATCCTCAGCACTGCAGAAAAGGGGGA
>JAUWDC010000033.1 GCA_030608985.1 Desulfobia sp.
ACGATTTAATTCAAGTAGCCCTCCTCGACGCATTCAGTGCCTCATCCGCCGGCCTGTATGCCCTCTCTGAAAGTTACGTGTACACAACCGAAGCGCTCATCGAATACATTAAACATCTGCGTCCTGATGGAATGCTGGCTATCACCCGCTGGATCAAGGTTCCTCCACGGGATGGTCTCAAACTCTTTGCCACCGCTGTGGCGGCCATGGAGCGCCTGGGGGTGAAAGAACCAGCTCGCCAGCTCATTCTCATTCGCGGTTGGAAAACGAGTACTTTGTTGATAAAAAACGGAGTCTTTACAGGGCAGGATATTAAAGTATTGCATGAATTCTGTGCGGCCCGTTCATTTGACCTGGGATACTACCCGGGCATGGGTGCCGCAGAGGCAAATCGGCATAATATTCTCGACAGACCGCACTTTTTCGAAGGGACCACTGCCATACTGAACAAAACAGCCGGAAGGGAGTTTTTTAGCCGCTATAAATTTCAACTGGAGCCTGCGACCGATGACCGGCCTTATTTTTTCCATTTCTTCAAATGGAGTACGCTTCCTGAGCTCATATCGCTGCGGGCCAGCGGCGGCTTGCCCTTGCTTGGACAGGGCTATCTTGTCCTCATCGCCACTTTTGCCCAGGCGGTACTGGCCAGCGTGCTGTTGATCCTTATTCCTCTCTGGTTCGGGTATCGAAGGACAGCGAAGACATCTCCATCTTTCAACCACCACAATCGTTTATGGGTGGTGACCTATTTTTTTTCTCTTGGAATTGCTTTTTTGTTCATAGAAATGGCGTTTATCCAGAAATTCATTCTCTTTCTCAGGCATCCTCTGTATGCCATGGGAGTTGTAATATCAGGATTTCTTTTGTTTGCCGGCTTAGGGAGTAATTATAGTTCCCGATTGAAGGAGAGTACTGCTTCTCGAAGAAATGCTCTCATTCTGCCGGTTGCAGCCATAGTGGGAATTGCCCTACTCTATCTCTACCTGCTCCCTGTTCTTTTCCAACACCTGCTCTGGCTGCCGGATCCGCTGAAGGTTATTGTCTCTCTCTGCCTCATTGCTCCATTGGCATTCTGTATGGGCATACCATTCCCTCTGGGTCTCTCCAGCCTTTCCTTCCGTGCGCCGGAACTGATTCCCTGGGCTTGGGGAATCAACGGCTGCGCTTCTGTAATAAGTGCTGTATTGGCGACATTACTCGCCACCCATATTGGATTCAGAGGAATAGTGGTTGCCGCGGTCTGCCTGTATTTCCTTGCTGCAGCTATTTATCCAAACAACTCACGCATTTCCTGTTCGTGCACAGTCCGGCAGAAGATAGTTAAAGTATCTCCCTCCTGAAAAATCGCACTGCTGCCAGGCGTCACAACCGCATTTTTCCTTTTGATAGATACAATAGATGTACTCTGGTGCAGAGACAATTCGCCCAGCGTCTTTCCAACGCAACCGCTGCTTCTTGCGACAACAAGTTCAACAAAACAAATATCCCTGTCACCCCGCAGTGCCGTCTCTTCACTCATTAGCTTACCCTGTTGTTTCCGCTGAACCCCAACCTGGTACGCCTTTAAAATATCACTTCGACTGATAAGTCCCACCATGATTTCAGGATCCTGTCGGGTAACAACCGGCATCCGGGCCAGATCACGAGGAGCCATTTTTCGGATGGCAGCCCAAATTGGCTCGTCAGGGAAAACCGTCACCGGTTGAGGAGTAGCCACATCCCACACCGTGATATCTTTCAAAGGAATATCTTTGCGCTCTAATGTACGATCGACATCCTGTATGGTACGTTCCATATCCTGATAGGATACACAGCCATATAGTTTATTATCCTGTCCTGTCACAGGGAATCCACGGAGACGTGTTTCTTGGAAAAGGGCAAATAATTCAGCCAGGGTTTGCTCGCGATTTACTGTCACAGGGGAATGATTCATCACCTCTTCTACCATTACTCCCTGCATGATATCCATATCCCGTCCCTGCTCAAAGTGGATTCCCCGTTTTGTCAGTTTAATAGTATAGATGGAATCGGAGTAGAGCCAATTGGCCACAAAGGATGCGGTCATACCTGCCGCCATAAGCGGCAAAATGAGCATATAGTCATTACTCATCTCAAAAACAATGAGCATGGCAGTGAGTGGAGCTCTAGCCGCTGCAGCAAACACCGAGGCCATGCCAACCAAGGCATATGCGCCGATTTCAATGGGAAAGGAAGGGAATAAATATTTAATCACATAGCCAAAGGCACCTCCCAGCATGGCACCGGTGAACAGGGATGGGGCAAACACACCACCGGAGTTACCGGAACCAAGAGTAAAGGATGTTGCCAGCGGTTTCAAAAAGACCAGCATCAACAATAAGCCAAAAGAAACGTCTCCCTGCAGCACCTGAGCTATGAAATCAAATCCAGAGCCATAGACGTGGGGTACATTATCGAGCAGCGGTAACCCTAAGCGGGAATCACCGGGGAAAACGGTCATCATACTGGAAATATGGGGATAAAAGAAAGCAAGACTACCCAGCATCAATGCGCCAATAGCAGGCTTCACCAATTGCGGCACATTCATCTTATCAAACCAAGTCTCAAAAAAGTCCAGTAGCCGGATGAAGAAAATACCAATCAGGGCCGCCAGCAAGCCTAGAATAACGTACAGCAGGATTTCCCATGGCGAGTGCATCGCATATGCGGGTACGGAAAAAGCAGGGCTCGTTCCCAAAAAGAACTGACTGACAATAGAAGCCGAAACTGCCGCGACAACTACATTCCCAAAAACAGTGACTTGTATTTCACAGAGAAGCACTTCAACGGCAAAAATAATGCCGGCAATAGGGGCGTTAAAAGTAGCGGCAATACCGGCAGCAGCACCACAGGCGACGAGATTTTTTGTCCTTTCGTCAGAAAAGCCAAGCCATTGTCCCAGAGTAGATCCCAATGTTGAACCTACTTGAACTATGGGCCCTTCACGACCGGCCGAACCGCCGGTGCCGATGCACAGAGCTGAGGAGACAATTTTAGCAATTGCCACCCGAGGTCGAATCCTTCCTCCCCGCAGAATAAGAGCCTGCATTACTTCCGGCACACCATGCCCCTTGGCCTCTCTGGCAAAAAAAACAATGATAGGGCCACCAATTAGAGCCCCACATACAGGAATGACAATAAGCCAAAGCCGGCCAAGACCGGGAAGCGTAGCAGCGACTTCCCCAAAAGCAAACTGATGAATAATTGAAATAAGACGGATAAAGAATACCGCGGCAAATCCGGTAGCCGCACCAACAGCAACAGACATGAACATCAGCACCACGCCTTCACGTGGCCCCAACTGGTCTAAAAGTTTAGGAAAGAAACGTTTTTTCATACGTAACCCAGATAAACTGGAAAAAATATTAAAGTTTTAGGGACTCTTTTTAGTACCCCCTTGAGGGGTATAAGAGGCTTAACAGTTTCATACTCTTGAAAAATACCAAGTGGGACAATTTTACGTGTGTTGGTTTCTTAATATATCAACCAAACGAACCACTTTTCAACCCAAGTTCTTTAGAATAAAGAGTCTATTATATCTCTTTACTCCATTGAGAAATGATATGACAAGCTTATGTTTTGAGAAATAACAGATGGGTATATATTTCCTGAGGATACGTAACAAGTCTTCTGTCCTGCAGATTGGTTGGATGTGGGGCGATCATCTGAAGGCTAAGATAACAGAACATGGGGTTATTTAAACGGCTGTATCGACAACCTGACCGCCCAGTTCTTTTATTCTCTCGTCAATCTGGGCAAGGGCTGCTTCGATTGTTTTGTAACTGATATCCGGAAGAGTTCCGCCCCAAATCTCTTCAGCTTCCTTAAAACCTTTGAGCATACCTTCACGGCCTGCTCTTAGCTTGTCGAGGTTGTCACCTGCACCGCTGATCACAAAATCTGCGAGCCGCTGAGCTGTGTTTTCGATCCCGAAATAACCATCCTCACTGATCATTTCTGTTGCTTCTTCCTGGGAAAAGTCAAGAATCGACCGTCCGTTATATTGCAGACTGGAAAGATCAGGTCCGGTGCGGCTTGAATTATCCGAATTGTAAAGCAGACTCACGAGACCTTTCTGAAGGCCAAAATTTTCTTCAGATTTACCCTGAATTTCTATGCGGAATTTAGCAAAAAGCACTTCCTGCGTTTTAAAGGTGCTGACCTGTACTTCCTGTCCTTTTTCTGTTCGTTTATTTGTTTGTTGGAGGGTTGTGCTTTTTAAGCTTTGTAAGACGCCATATGCTTTAATTGTCATGTCAAAACCTCCATGTTTTGAAAGGGGTTAGTAAGCAATTATTTCTCTGCAGTGTCACTTGACATAACACTAATCATCATATCGGCAAAAAGGGAAAATTATTGAAGTGTTTTCACGGCAAAAATGCCGGTTGCCCGACTAATTCTGCTGTTTATCATTGGAGCTCGACTCTTCCTCATCCTCCTCCTCATACTGCGGAGGATATTTCCTATTAAAAACTCCCTGACAAATATATGTCACCCAGGCACACATCCACAACAGTGCCCCCAGCCGCCAGTTAAAAAACGGGACCACAATCAACAAAATGAGAATAAACCAGGCACCTAATTTTCTAGACATGATGGAAAGAGATCCTCTTGCAACCCTCAGTGCGAATCAAAGTTATTGCTGCTTGCCTCGGGGCCTAACGGTTTTAGGGTGATTAACAATTGCGGCAATATGGTAAGGTCCCCTATCAGGGCCACCAGCATCGCAAATCCTGTGAATAAACCAAAATAGATTGTAGGTATAAAATGAGATAAAACCAGAATGGAAAATCCGATTGTGATTGTTATGGTGGTATAGTACAAGGCCCTGCCAATGCTGCAATGACAACGATAGAGCGTTGCCAGGTAGTTACGGTCCTTATCGAACTCTTTCTGAAAGCGGTGGATATAATGGATGGTATCGTCAACGGAGATACCAATCGTAATCGAGGCTATTGTGATGGTCATCATATCCAGGGGGATATTGAACCAGCCCATTGTTCCCAGCACAACGGTTACGGGGAACACATTGGGGATGAGAGCAATTACTGCCAGATACAATGACCGGAAGAGGATCATAAACATCACCATAATCCCCAGAAAAACCATCCCGATTGTGAGGATCTGTGACCTAAATAGACTTTGCAGCATATTATTGTAGAGCACAAACATATTTGTGAAGTGAACCTGGTCATCAGTAAAATCGGTGTTTGTCTCCAGAAAATGTCGAATCCTCTCCATGAAGGCTTCTCTTTCCATCATCCTTCCTGATTCAATAATACGCATGGTGAACCTGGCCTGGGGAATGTCATCAGACACATACGGATGTATCAGTAACTCCTGGAGATCTGAGGGCATTCTTTTATACAGTAAAGCAAGCTCATAATTTTCAAGCGCCATATTATTGTTCAGTTTGGTGGTTACTTTTCCCAGTGTCGCAAGGGACAGAACCTCACCGGTTTCCGGCATACCAGCCAAATAATCATGAACTTTTTCTATCTGCTCCATTAAAGAGACATCAGCAGCCCAGTGAGACTCTTCCTCAATGCCGCCAAACTCTTCATCTGCAAAGAGCTCGTCATCCTCGTCAAACTCGTCGAACGCCTCCTCCGCCAATTTAAAATCAATAATGAGATCCAGAGGGGTGGTACCGCCAAGTTTCTGGTCAATCAGACTCATTCCCTGAAAAATCTCCGTCTTTTTCCGAAAATAATCAATAAACCTGTTTTCCACTTTAAGCTTAGTTATTCCTATCCCGCTGATTATTACTAAGAAAAGAGATACTATTAGAATCTTGTTGCCATGGGCCTCGGTAAGGCGGGCAAAAATAAGCGTAAAAGGATGGGAGAAATCCTCGCAGGCTGCGGAAGACTCTTTCTTGAGCAGAACAACTATAGAGGGAAACAGCAGAAAGGCCAGGCCAAAGGAGACAATAAGACCGATGGTCATCATCTTGCCAAAATCCATCACTGGACGAATATCGCTTACCAAAAGAGAGGAAAAAGCAACACAGGTTGTAAGTACGGTATACAGGCAAGGCAAGTGGATTGTTCGCACAGTTTCGAGGACAAGAGTCCTCTGGTCGGCATCGGGTGAGTCAGCATGTACCTCCAGGTATCGTTCAATCAGATGGATCGTAAGGGCCATGGTCAGGATCAACATCAGGGAGATAAAATTTGACGATATGACGGTAACCCGCCAGTCCATCATGCCGAGTAGGCCTATCATTGTCAGCACTGCCGCTGAACAGAGAAATATGGACAGCATCACCCAGCGCATTTTCCGAAAGATAATCGACAGGGTAATGATGAGGAAAAGAAGAACCCCAACCCCAAAGATGACAAGATCGCTTTCGATAAACGCGATCATGTCCGCCGCAATCATCGGCACCCCTCCCAGATAGATTTCAGCCTGGCCCCGGTGCCGATCCATTATTGTTCTCACAGCCTCAACAAGCCGATTATCTTCATGCTGGAGCAGTGTGAGATGCTGCCGGTACTTTTCTGAAACATCCTGCAGTTCCCGCTCTTCTTCCGAGGAGAGTGTATTGGTATATTTTTTATCCCGAAGCTCATAACGACGCTTTAACAAGGACCTGTAAGTTGTATCATCAGGAAGAGTCAATAAAAGAGCGGTTGTCTTCCCGTCACTACTGATTAATCTTCCTGCGTAAAGAGGATTTTCATGGAGCTCTCTGAGAACCGTCTGTTTATCGACATTCGATTTTTCCAGTGTCTTGATTTTTTCTTTATCCGCCACCTCGCTGAGTGAGATGTTTGTGCTGATGACCAATGGCACATCAAGGATGGTCGTTACTGCGTCTACCCCTTCCAGCTGTCTCAATTCATCACGCAGCACTTTTAATTCGTCAAGCGAGGAAGGGGAAAAAAGATCACCTTTGACCGAATAGGTCAGGACAAGAACGCCACTTGTCCCGTAGCGTTCAGTGATACTCCGATGATAATGGAGATCGGCGTCATTTTCCAACACAAGGGAGTCTCCTGAAGCATCCAGCTTAAATTTCGGAATGTGACAAATAAAAAAAACGACTACCGCCAAGGTAACCAAAAGTGTTGCAACAGGCCGTTCCAGGATAAATTTGTCGTATATTCGTAATAAGATAGGGCCCATAGCCTATTATTGTCCTTTGTCTTCGCTGATGTCTGGTACACGAGATAGGTTTCAATTTACTACAATCGATTGACAAAAGGTAATATTGCTTTTTTGTTGCCACCGACATATTTTTACAGCTATTATTACGTGATGAACCTGTAGAAAGCCTTTTTCATACCACAGAGCACACATAGATCACAGAGCTAACTACTTGCAATAAAAAATTTCTCTGTGGTCTCTGTGCCCTCTGTGGTTAATTTATAGTTTTTGCGACTTTATCATACGTGATGACGTTATAAAAACGTAACAATTCACCCTAGCGTCTTTGCGTTAAGAAAAAGATATGACATGCTAAATTATTACACTCAGACGACAAAAAAATCGTTAACAGCGAAATTTCTCTTTCCATTGTCCGCCATTATTTTTTCCCTTTTGTTTTTTTTCTGCTTTCAAAATGCACACGCTTCAACTGAAAATCCAATGGGGCCAATTGAAGAAACCGTTGAGAAAATTCTTTCTATTCTGAAGTCCAATGAAGAAACTGAATGGATCAAGACGAGACAGAAAATTTCTGAAATAATTCAGAACCGCTTTGATTTTCAGGAACAATCCAGGCTCGTATTGGCCAGTCACTGGGGACAAATAAACACTGAGGAAAAAGAGCAATTTATTTCTCTTTTCAGCACGCTGCAGGAGCACGTATACCTCAATAGGCTAGAGGATTACTCAGACGAGAAAGTTCATTTCACAAAACAAATCATTAAAAAAAATAAGGCAGCAGTCTTCAGTACAATTATACAAGATAAAGAAGAACTCCCCATCGTGTACCGAATGAAGAAAAAACAGGACCAGTGGTTTGTTTACGATGTGATTATTGATGGTGTAAGCCTTGTGAAAAACTATCGGAAGCAGTTTTCCTCAATCATTGAGAAAGAAAAATTCTCCGGACTCATTGAAAA
>JAUWDC010000299.1 GCA_030608985.1 Desulfobia sp.
AAAATACGAGGCAGCCCTGAAAAAGTATGGTCCGGAACAGGAAATTTCCTATCCGAATACTGCCTATTTCCTACCAGTCATCTACAGTATGCTGGGAGCTAAAGTCGAAAATCTTGGAGACATGAAGGATATCTTCAAGGAAACCAGAGGTCTTCTCCCTGAGTTAGTTACAGATAATATCTGGATACCCTATTTAGGACCCGGCCTGGATGCGGGCATGGCTACCTATTTTGCTGAGGAGATGTTCGAGGCTATCCGTTACCTGGAAGACCCTGATTTCTATACTAAATCTGAGGATCCGACAGAAGAGAACCTCTGGCTAGGTGCTGCCGATGACCTTATTTTCCGTAAGCGTGGCGTGGAGTTCGTTGATGGTACTGCACCAGGTTTTGCTGCTATCGTTGGTGCCCCTGATGATCCTAAAACTGCCGCCAAAATTGCATTAGAGCTGCAGGAAAAAAATCTATACATTTTCATGGCGGACAAAGGGACTAACGGTCTCCTGATGGCCGAGCAACTTGTTAACCAGAATATTCAGGTTGGTTGGAATACTCGACTGGTTCCGTTTGGTCAAACCCATACCTCAATAGTATTCGCCATCGGTTTTGCCTGTCGTGTTGCCATGGCTTTTGGTGGCATTAAGCCAGGTGATTACAGAGGAAATCTTACCTATAACAAAGATCGAACGTTTGCCTTTGTTATGGCTTTCGGTGATGTCAGTGATGAGTGGTATGCAAACGCAGCCGGCGCCATTAACTGGGGCTTTCCAACTATATCTGATTATGACATTCCAGAAGTTTTGCCAACCGGAGTGTGTACCTATGAACATGTTGTCAGCAACGTGCCCCATGACGAATTCGTTCAGAAGGCCATAGAGGTTCGTGGCCTTAAGGTCAGTATCACCAAGATTGACATCCCAATGTCATTTGGTCCAGCTTTCGAGGGTGAGAGGATCAGGAAGGATGACCTCTTTATGGAATGTGGTGGCGGTAGGACCAGCGGTGTTGAGGTTCTTGTTTCAAAAGATATGAATGAAGTTACCGATGGTGAAGTCATTCTCGAAGGGAAAGATATTTGCGATATCAGTCAAGGCGAGAATCTGCCGATAGCCATCTTGGTTGAAGTTGCCGGGCGTGAAATGCAGTCTGATTTTGAGCCGATTCTTGAGCGGCAGTTTCATCATCTGATTAACTACGTTCAAGGTATTATGCATATCGGCCAGCGTAATATTATGTGGATCCGAATTGGTAAGGCTGCTGTTGAGAAGGGTTTCTCCTTTAAGCATATCGGCAAAGTGCTGCATGGTAAACTGCACCAGGAATTCGGTGCCATTCTCGATAAGGTTCAGGTGAAAATATATACAATCCAGGAAAAAGTTGAAGAGGTTCAGGCGCTTGCGCGTGGAGTATACGAAAAGCGTGATCTCCGCCTCGGTAACATGACTGATGAGACAGAAGAGGATTTTTACTCCTGTACTCTTTGTCAGTCTTTTGCTCCGAGTCACGTCTGTGTCATTACGCCAGAGCGTGTTGGTATGTGCGGAGCTTATAACTGGCTTGACGGGAAAGCTTCTTATCAGATTAACCCGACCGGGCCCAATCAGCCAATAGCCAAAGGTGATTGTATAGATCCAATACTTGGTGAATTTGTCGGTATCAACGAATTTGTAAATCAGGCCTCTCGTGGAGCTGTTCCAGCGGTGAGCTGTTACTCCCTTATGAACAATCCCATGACTGCCTGTGGATGTTTTGAAGCAATTGCTGCCATGCTTCCCCAATGTAACGGTATCATGGTTGTTAATCGTGACTATATAGGTGAGACACCATCCGGCATGAAATTTACAACTCTGGCTGGTATGGCAGGTGGTGGGGCCCAGACACCTGGTTTCATGGGGGTCAGTAAGCATTTCATGACCAGTAAAAAAGTGTTTATGGCTGAGGGTGGATTGAAACGAATTGTCTGGCTGCCCAAGATGCTTAAAGAAGAGATTAAAGAGAAACTCATGCAGAGATGTGAAGAGATGGGAATGCCTGAGTTCTACGATATGATAGCTGATGAGACTGTTGGAACCACAGAGGAAGAGGTATTGGCTTTCATGAAAGAAAAAGGGCATCCTGCCTTGGAGATGGAAGCAGCAATGTAAGATGTTTGTAATTTGATAACCTTGCTATTCATATAAAATTGTGTCCATAGGAGAAAGAAAATGGCCTTAACCGGTATACAAATTCTTAAAATGCTGCCTAAAACTAACTGTGGGGAATGTGGTATTCCGACATGTCTTGCCTTCGCAATGAAGGTTGCTGCCGGCCAGATTGAAATAGAATTATGCCCAGATGTTTCTGAAGAGGCAAAAGCTACCATAGGTGAAGCATCAGCCCCACCTATTAGAACCATCAAAATAGGAGCAGGTGATACCGCCTTTACAGGAGGTGGGGAGACCTGTCTGTATCGTCATGACAAGCGGTTTGAGAATACAACCGGCATTGCTGTACTCACCAGTACTGATATGGGAGCTGCTGATGTAGACGGGCGTATTGATCGGTTTAAGTCTCTACGCTACGAACGTGTCGGCGTTAACATGAAGGCTGATCTTATTGCTGTAAAGGATGCTGATGGCGACCAGGGTAAATTCACGGCCCTGATTCAGAAAGTCCTTGATGGAGCGGAGGATGCCAACCTTATTCTTATGAGCGATACCCCCGGCAATCTTGCTGAAGGCGCTAAAATCTGTGGAGACAGGAAACCGCTTCTTTATGGTGTAACTACTGATAACAGCAGCGATATGGCAGCACTTGCCAAAGACAGTGGTTGTGTCATTGGAGTGAAGGGCAGTAACCTCGACAACACTGTTGAAATTTCAGAAAAGCTTATTGCTGACGGTATCAAAGATATTGCCATTGATACAGGTGCTCGAACCATGCGGGCTGC
>JAUWDC010000023.1 GCA_030608985.1 Desulfobia sp.
GAAGAAATGGCGAATAGTCTTGTCGTTATGCATTCCGACATTTCTCAGGAGCTGCTTATGCGGCTTAAAAAGATTCCTTTCTTCGTGAAAAATTTCAGCCGTTCTTACCGGGAACTCTTCAATCTCTATGTTCTCGATGCCGAGTTTCCGAAAAAGAACGCCCTTCTCTATGAAACGCTTCATAAAGGATATGACACCCATAGCGTAAACGTAAATCGTGACACTATTCATCTCATAAATGATCTCTTTCAGGAAATGATGATGTTGCAGATTGACATCTATCACAACCGCCAAATAACCATTCTGCCGGAACTCAAAAAAATCATTATCCAGATAAAATCCAACACAACGAACCCCACGATGCAAGCTCTGGCTCAAGAATTTGGAGACAATATAGAAGCCAATTATGTCAATTACCTGGAGATAAAAAACCGAGAAGTATTTTTAAAAAACACAGCAGATCGATTTTTCCAGGTAGCGACAGATACAATTGAAGCCGTCAGACAGGAAAGTAAAAAAACACAAACACTCTTCATCTGGACAATATTCTGTTTCACCCTGGCCGTAATCTTCATCAATCTCATTTCATGGCTCTGGTCTTCCCGGTATATCCGCAGATTCCTGAAAAATCAGCAGCATGCCATGGCTGCCCTTGAAAATGGGAATTACGATTTCAGTCTGCCGGCAGTCCCCGAGGATGAGATTGGTGACCTTACTCGTGCCATGCAGACTCTTGCCGGAAATTTGAAAGAAAGCTTGGGACAGCTGAAGTCTTCTGAAAAAAAATATAGGGATCTGGTTGACAATTTAAGTGACTTGGTCTGGGAAGTTGATGAAAAAGGGAGGTACACTTATGCCAGTGAAGCTGCTAAAGAGCTTCTCGGATATACCCCTGCAGAAATTATAGGAAAGAGGCCATTTGACCTTATGCCTGATGCTGAGGCTATTCGTGTTGAAAAAATTTTTTCTGAATATATTAAAAATCAACAATCTTTTTCCGCCCTGAAAAACATAAATATTCACAGAGAAGGACATGAAGTAATCCTTGAAACAAGTGGACAGCCGATTATTGACGAGAATGGTATTCTTCGGGGGTATCGTGGCATAGACAGAGATATTACAGACAGGGAATTGGCCATGCAGGAGCAGGCTCGCCTTGAAGAACAACTCTACCAGGCACAGAAAATGGAATCCATTGGTCGTCTGGCAGGGGGTGTGGCCCACGACTTCAATAATATTTTAACCACAATCAATGGCTATTCGGAACTTTCGCTCCTGAAGATGGATCAGGACGACCCGTACAGAGAAGAAATGACAATGATTCTGGAGTCAGGGCAGCGGGCAGCCAGGCTCACACAGCAACTCCTGGCATTCAGCCGTAAACAAATCATTAAACAGGAACAACTCAACATCAACAACGAGTTACAGGAGATATACAAAATGCTCAGGCGTCTCCTCAGTGAGGATATTGAGATAGAGACCTTCTACAGTGAAGATATCTGGCCTCTAAAAGTCGACCGATCCCAATTTGAGCAGGTGATTATGAACCTTGCGGTAAATGCCCGAGATGCCATGCCCCAGGGAGGGAAACTCACCATTGAAACAGCAAATATTATCCTGGATGACGTGTACACAAAAAAACATTATGAGATAAAGGCTGGTAACTATGTCATGCTTGCCATAACAGATAACGGGCATGGTATGACTGAAGAAGTTCTGGAGCATATTTTTGAACCTTTCTTTACCACAAAAGAAATGTCCAAAGGTACAGGGCTGGGACTTGCCACTGTATATGGAATCATCAAGCAGAATGGCGGAGAAATCAATGTCTACAGCGAGCCGGAAAAAGGAACAACCTTTAAAATATATTTCCCCAGGGCTGAAGGGGATAACAGTAAAAAAGATTCATCACCTGCCCCTCAATCTCCTTCCCCGCGTGGAACAGAAACAATTCTGCTGGTGGAGGACGACGAATTGGTTCGAAAGTTGAGCTTCGACGTTCTGACAAATCAAGGCTATACCGTTCTTGAGGCCCAGGATGGCAGAGAAGCACTTGACATGTACAAAGGATACCAGGGTCACATCGATTTACTTTTAACAGATGTTGTCATGCCCAAGATGAACGGCACTGAACTGGCAGAAAAAATAAGAAAAATTTGTCCTGACATCCCGGTTCTTTTTATGTCCGGGTATACAGAAAACGCCATTGTCCATAACGGTATTCTGAAAAGCGGAGTGAACTTCGTCCACAAGCCAATAACACCGCAAATACTTTCCGTAACTATCCGAAAACTCCTTGACTCATAAGAGATAACACAAACCAATTCTATAATGATGGAGATGACCATGCCAACAGACATCACTCAATTTGCCATTCCTGCTGCAGCTTTTCTTGTGGGACTTGTTCTCAGCTTTTTACTTCTCAAATCTAAAAGCGGAAAAATCAAATCATCCCTGGAAGGTAAGCTCTCTGAACTGAGGGAACAGTTTAAAAATGGGGAAGAAGAGCTGGCATACGAAACAAATGAACTCATGGCAGCACGTGAAAAGAACGAAGAACTCGACAGCCGGAAAAAAGAGCTGGAAACCAGGCTTACAGCCTCTGAAAAGGAAGCAGAAAAGACTATCCAACTGCAAACAGAACTGGATGAGAGCCGAAAGAAGGGAAATGAGTTGCAGGAGAAGGTAAATGAACTTTCGGATCAACTGTCAGAGCTCTCCCAGAAGCAGGATGAAAGCCAAAAACTGAGTGATGATCTTGACGAACAGAAAACCAAGGTTGAAGAACTTGAGAAAACTATCCAAAATTCTGAAGAAAAAGTTACCGAAAGCGACGCGATAAAAAATGAGCATCAAAAACTCACTGATGCGTTGGATGAACACAAGACAAAAGTAAAGGAACTTGAAGAATCACTTCAGGACTACGAAAAAAAACTTGCTGAAAGCAATGGCAAGCTGAATGAACAGGAAAACATGGCCAGTAAATTTGACGAACAGTCTCAGAAGATAACTGAACTTGAGGCAACAATTGCTGACTCCGCTGAGAAAATTGATGAAAGTGCCGCGATAAAGACTGAGCATCAAAAACTCACTGATGAGTTGGCAGAGCATAAGGAAAAAGTAGCAGATCTGGAGCAAACCCTTCGTGATACAGAAGAAGAGCTTGGCCAGACCCTTCAGGATTATGAAGCACACCTTGCTGAAAGCAGTCAGAAACAGGAAGACACTGCTGCCCCGCAGGATCAGACAGCCGTTGAACTCCACAAAATAATCAATGAATTTTCTGCTCAACTTGCCCGGGAAATTGTCCAGGAGGAAAAACTATGATTAAAGTTGGGATAATTGGAGGCTCCGGGCTTGATAATCCTGATATTCTGGGAAGCCCCATTGATGTGAAAATAGGAACCCCATACGGGAACCCGTCATCTCCATTGACCTGCGGCAAAATCAAGAGTGTAGATGTTGCCATTCTTGCCCGTCATGGCAAGGACCATTCAATTTCCCCTTCCAACGTCAACTTCCGCGCCAATATCTGGGCATTAAAAGAATATGGCTGCACCCATATTCTGGCAGCAACAGCGGTTGGCTCCCTGCGCCGGGAAATCGAACCTGGGCATCTGGTCTTCCCTGACCAGTTTATAGATTTCACAAAAAAAAGGGAGACAACATTTTTCGATGAAGATTCTGTTGTCCACACTCCCATGGCAGAGCCTTTCTGTCCGGAGCTCAGACAATTATATGCCCGATCAGCCCAGGCCCTCGGTCTCTCTTGTCACAATGAAAAAACAGTAATTACCATTGAAGGCCCGCGCTTCTCAACAAAAGCCGAGAGTCATATGTTCAGAAGCTGGAATGCTGACGTAATCAACATGAGTACCGTTCCGGAAGTCAATCTTGCCAGAGAGAAAAAGATACATTATGCTTCCGTTGCCATGTCCACGGATTATGACTGCTGGCATGCAGAGGAAGAACCGGTAACCTGGGAAATGATCCTGGAAACAATGAAGAAAAACTCAGACAGTGTTATACAACTTTTTCTGGATGTCATACCGCAAATTGAGATGTATGAAGATGTCTGTACACAATAATGACCATAACAAGAAGTCACAACCAGGCATAGAATTTGATCTCTCACAGAGCTCGCAGAGGTGCCCTGAAAGAAATGCCCTTGGGGTGCTCTGAGAAAAAACTTTGTGATCTCTGTGCCTCTGTGAGAGCCTTTTATGCAAATTAAATACAAGCAGGAGAAATAAAATGCCTATAAAGACAAAAATACGAACTGTTCCGGATTACCCTAAAAAAGGAATAATGTTCAGAGATATTACAACCCTCATTAAAGACCCCGTGGGATTCCGGCTGGTGATAGATAACCTGACCCAACGTTACATTTCCGGCAACGTGGAATTTGATGTTATTGTTGGTATTGAAGCCCGTGGCTTTATCATGGGCGGCGCATTGTCTTATACCCTTTGCAAGGGATTTGTTCCCATCAGGAAAGCCGGCAAGCTTCCCTACGAGGTGGAAGAACAGGAATATGCCCTAGAATACGGTACGGACAAAATAGAAATCCACAAAGATGCCTTCAAAAAAGGTGCGAAAATTCTCGTTGTTGACGATCTGCTTGCCACCGGCGGGACAGCCCTTGCTGCCGCGTCACTCATTGAAAAACTTGGTGGAGAAGTAGTTGAGATGGCATTTATTGTTAACTTGCCTGACGTAGGCGGTGAAAAGAAACTGACGGATAAAGGGTATAAACTTTACTCGTTAACTGAATTTGAAGGGGAATAAACTATCCCTCAGTAAGCAACGGGGTATTGCAGCCTAAAAGAGAAAAATCTAGAATTGAGGTGAGAAAATGACAAACAACATCGTTATCACGGCATCGTGCGGCACAGACAACCCCAACAGATCCACCCGGGCGATCCACCTTGCAACCGTTGCCCATAAAGAGGGAAAGAACGTTACCTTGTTTCTGCTCGATGACGCCGTCTATCTTGCCAAAAAAGGAATGATTAATCACCTTCAAGCCGCAACCGGGGATATCGCTGACGACCTGATGACCTACCTTCAGGCCCATGAAGTACCGATCCTGGCATGTACACCATGTGCCAAATCCCGCCAGATTTCAGAGGAAGATCTTATTGAGGGGGCAAGGATGGGAACAGCCATGGAACTGATTCAGCTTGCCTGTGATGCATCGGTTATAAGTTTATAACCGGATCAGAGTTACACAGAGACATTTGTCACCTGGTCAATTGCTTTTGAACTTTCTGACAGCAGTACAAATAACATCAATAGCCCTGTCAATCTGATCAGCCGTGGTCATCCGGCCAACACTGAAACGCAAAGTGCCTTTACCCGATTCTTCAGGGATCTTCATGGCATTAAGGACATGCGACATTTTAACAGTATCGGCATGGCAGGCAGCGCCGGCAGAGGCTGCCACTTCCCCGCCAATTTCTTCCAGAAGCATGGGTGCACTTAGACTTCGGAAAGAGAGATTCAAGGTATTGGGGAGCCTCTTTTCCGGATGGCCGTTTAATAGAATCAAGTCGCCAAGTTTACTTGCCAAACCGTGATGCAGTTTATCCCGAAGTGTTTTCGTGTGGCTGATATTCTGTTTAAGATCCCGCTCTGCAATCTCACAGGCCTTTCCCAAGCCGACAATTTCAAGCACATTTTCCGTCCCTGCCCGCCAGCCACTTTCCTGGCCGGCTCCGTACATAAATTTCACAGGCTTCACCGACCTTCGGATGTAAAGAGCGCCGACTCCTTTAGGTGCATACAATTTGTGCCCGGCAACAGAAAGAAGATCAACGCCCAGTGATCTTACATCAACAGGGACCTTTCCCACTGACTGGGCGGCATCTGAATGCATGGTAATGGAATGCTGTTTGGCAATGCGGCTCATTTCCTCAATGGGCTGGATTGTCCCTACTTCATTATTACTGTGCATTATGGTGATGAGTATGGTTTCCGACCTCATGGCTTTTTCCACATCTGAGAGGGAAACAAGGCCATGGCGGTCAACCGGCAGATAGGTTGTCTCAAAACCAAAGGGAGAAAGAGCCTTGCAGACCTCGAGGACAGCCGGATGCTCAATACAACTTGTTATGATATGATTGCCGCTATTTTTCCGGGCCATGGCCATACCGTAGATGGCATGATTATTGGACTCGGTTCCACCACTGGTAAAAACAATTTCTTCAGGATCGCATTTTAAAAGATGTGCCACCTGATTACGGCTCTTCTCCACGGCTTTCTTAGGAGTAGTGCCATACCAGTGACTGCTGGAGGGGTTGCCGAATTCATGCTCAAGAAAAGGACGCATCGCTTCAATAACTTCCGGTGCATGAGGAGTGGTCCCGTTATAATCAAGATAAATTGGTTGCGTCATTTTTACCCTCCATTACAAATAGTTATCGCCTCGCTACTACTGCTGTCAGGTTGAACATATCCCGGTCAGGCAGCCTCAATCAGGTGCTTTGGTGACCTTTTCAAATCGATACTCTTTAGAGAAATATTTTTGAATGATGGATTCCATTTTCTTGTATAATTTCTGTTCTGAACAAGCAGAAAATGCATCGTAGAGTGATTGTGCGATGGTCTTAAAATTATCCAGGTAAAAAGGATCAAAATGATTCCCTCGTCCTTCGGTTAAAATGTCCATTACTTTGTCAAATGAGATGGGCTTTTTATAGTGACGGCTGGAAATCAGAGCATCAAAGGCATCCGCAATTGCAAAAATTCTGGCATTTACCGGGATTTTTGATCCCCTCAGGCCATAAGGATATCCTTCACCTGAAAACTTCTCATGATGATAGCCAACAACATCAGTGGCATCTTTCAGCCATTCCGATCGCTTCACGATATCTAATCCATGCCTCACATGGCGCTTCATTTCCTCGAACTCACTTTCTGAAAGTTTCCCAGGCTTTAACAAGATTTCATCACTGACCCCAATTTTCCCGACATCATGCAGAAATGCACCTTTTATAAGACATTGTATCAAGTTTGGCTTTAAGCCAACTGTTTCTGCAAGGGTTACTGAATATATGGTCACACGGTAATTGTGTCTATCTGTATCACTATCCCTTTTGGCAATGGCACTTCCTATAACCCGCAAGGTTTCAATGTTGGATTTGAGAAGATCTTCCGTCAATGCTGAAAGCTGCTTGATAAGGGTAATAATGACGGGATACAGAATTAAAGTGGTTAGAGTAACAATTCCTATTGCGCCAAAGACAGACCGCATTATGCGCCCCAGGACTTCATCTCGGGCACTGGCTGACACGGCAAAAACACCTTCGATAACGGCCACATGCTCACCGATACTGTTGGTAAGAGGAAAGGTCAGTTGGATATACGGTACACCTTTGATGCGCTTAAATTTATGCTCACTTTCGGAATTGTTTGGCAGTCGATGTGTAAATGACTGCACTAAATCTTCCACTGCAGCCATCTGGGCATACTGGGTATCAATTTCTGTGGCTATTTCTTTTCCCTTGAGGTCATAAATACTCGAATAGACCAGCTGCCCCATCCACTGCCTGGATTTCCCGGCAATTAAAAGCATCTTCAATTCCTGCTGGAGTCCGGAATCAGAGGTTAATTCCCGGGCATCCAGCATGTGACGGATCTGATCATTAAAGCTGGAAACAATTTCACTGGCACGACCGGTAACAAGACGGCCCAGTCGTTGAAATTCAATAAGAAATACAGCTGAGGAAAGAACAATGGCAATAAGGAGACCAGCCAAGAAAAGTCTCAACAAAAGTCGTCTCTGTATTGAATTCTTAAGATCCGCTTTATGCATCTGAAGCTGAAACTTATTAATATCAGAGATATTCTTAAGTCTTTTTATTTTTTCAAACATAATATCATGCGTTAATTGTTACTGTTACCAGAGGGATATGGTATAGAAAAAGATTGCCACTCTGACCAAAAAACAGCGTGAAGGCAATCTGTCATTGTAGCCTTAGTTCCTTTTTATTTAAAGAATTATAAAAGCAGGGTGTCTGGCCATATTTTACATCTTTTACTGCGCCCGATTATAGTTATTGGTCTTCTTTAAGCAGGAAAACAGACAAATCAACTTTTCAACAAATATTCATCCGGCAACAGTGAGTTCCGGATGATTTTATTTTTTTAGTACCTTAGAATTTATTTCGAAGTCTGCGCTTATCTCGTGTAAAAAGTGGCAAGAAATTTAAAAATTCTTTTGAAATAAACAACTTGCCTCTATTGTTAAGGTACTTATGCAGGACCTTAATTTTTTTCCAGTTTATCTGGGTCAGGAGTTCTCAAAATGCACTGTAAACTCAATATGTGGGTAAGCTGCCTGCTGTTGGTATTTCTTTCCGGTTGTGTTTCCAAAATTGAATTCGATACAGTTACCAACGAGTATCGTCTTGCCCAAAAACAAATGTCTGTCAATGAGGAAAAAACAAAAAAGCTTGAACTGCAGCTTCAAGAGATGCAGGCAGAAAAGGCAAAATTCGATGATCAGATGAAAATACTCAGGAAGGAAATTCGGGAAAAAGAAACCGTAATATCAGTACAGGGAAAAGTCATAAAATTACTTGATGACTCAGATCAGACTCTCCAGAAGAGTATTGAGGCGCAGATCGCAGCTCAAAACATCAAGATGGACGCTTTTCCATCAAGCCCATAAAAGGGAAACAGCTCGCGGTTTTGGAATCTGCATGATTTTGCAAACAGGTCTCAAAAGATGAAAGCCATGGTTTGCCATGAGCGTATTAATCACTCTTGTCTTGCCCAGGTTGGCTTTTCACATTTTTAGCTTTCACCACCTCGACAATGACCGGATCTCAACCGACCCCCGCCAATGTTGAAATAGTTAGGTCAACAAGCTTCTGAAGTGCTTTTGCAGTTGGGTTTATCAGGGTAGAACTTGCCAC
>JAUWDC010000022.1 GCA_030608985.1 Desulfobia sp.
CTCGTCTCCAACATTTATAATACCGCGCTCTACTCGACCGGTGGCAACTGTTCCACGGCCTGAAATAGAGAATACGTCCTCTACAGGCATCAGAAAGGGTTTGTCAACATCACGCTCAGGCTCTGGAATAAATGAGTCGACCGCATCCATCAGTTCCCAGATGCATTTTGCTGCTGCTTCATCTGTAGGATTCTCAAGGGCTTTCAGGGCACTTCCCTGAATGATAGGAGTATCGTCACCTGGAAATTCATATTTGTCCAGCAGCTCACGAAGTTCCATGTCAACCAGCTCGATCAGCTCTTCATCATCAACCATATCGCATTTGTTCAAAAATATAACGATGGCTGGGACACCTACCTGGCGGGCCAGGAGGATATGCTCACGGGTCTGGGGCATGGGACCGTCATCGGCTCCAACAACCAGAATTGCACCGTCCATCTGCGCTGCGCCGGTAATCATATTCTTAATATAGTCAGCATGGCCCGGACAATCCACATGGGCATAATGACGTTTTTCAGTCTCATACTCAACATGTGCTGTCGCAATAGTAATTCCACGCTCTTTCTCTTCCGGGGCCTTATCTATCTCACCAAAGGCTGTCGCCGCAGCCATTCCCTTAGTAGCCAGTACACTGGTGATTGCTGCGGTCAGTGTGGTCTTACCATGATCAATATGACCGATTGTACCAATATTTACATGGGGTTTAGTCCTTTCAAACTTTTCCTTTGCCATCGTACTTCCTCTCTGTTTAGTGTCTTATAAGTAATTTTCGTGTTATTTATGGCAATAAATTGAAAAATTACAATAAAATCAAAAGATTAGAACTTACCGTTAAGACACTTATCCCTAAAACCTTAATATCTTTTCCAGTGTATCTGGTTAAGTCTTTCTTAGAGTATACCTTTTACTTTTTTAATTATTTTTTGTGCAATTTTTTCTGGCACCTTGCCATACGTAGCAAACTGCATTGTAAAAGTAGCCCGGCCCTGAGTGATAGATCTGAGGTCTGTTGAGTAGCCGAACATCTCAGCAAGGGCTACTTGGGCAGTTATTACCTGAATGCCGTTATCCCGGCTATCCATTCCGTTAATTTTCGCGTGCCTGCTATTCAGATCACCAATTACATCGCCAAGGTACTGTTCAGGCAATATTATTTCCACATCCATAAGCGGTTCAAGCAGGACTGGATCGGCTTTCTCAGCTGCTTTTCTAAATGCTATTGAAGCTGCTACACCGAAGGCCTGCTGCGTGGAGTCTTCTTCATGATACGAACCACCGGTTAGGGTCACCTGTACATCTATTACAGGAAAACCAAGAAGAGGTCCTCCGTCCTTACATCCTTCTATTCCTTTTTGAATAGCAGGAATAAATTCTTCGGGAATCTTCTCTTCATCAATCTCACTCTTAAAGTGAAATCCAGCCCCTCTTTCCAGGGGCAAAACGTCTAGACAGACATGGCCATATTGTGCCTTCCCAGTGGCCTGCTGAACAAATTCACCTTCAGCACTTGCTGAACTCCCAAGTGTTTCCTTGTAAGCAACCTGCGGAGTTCCGACGTTTGCTGCAACCTTAAATTCACGAACAAGACGATCGACAATAATATCGAGATGAAGCTCTCCCATCCCTGAAATGATTGTTTGGCCTGTCTCTTCATTCGTACTTATTTTAAATGAAGGATCTTCAACAGCCAGCCTATCTAACGATTCAAAAAGTTTTTCTTCGTCAGCCTTGCTTTTCGGCTCTATTGCAACGCTGATAACAGGTTCCGGAAATTCCATTGATTCCAGGAGAATATAATCTCCTGAATCACACAATGTGTCACCCGTTGTCGTAAACCTAAGTCCTATAACAGCACCAATATCTCCAGGACCTAACTCACGAACCTCTTCACGCTTATTGGAGTGCATTTTTACAATTCGACTTATCTTCTCCTGCTTGTCCTTAGCAGGATTGAAAATCTTATCGCCAACCTTGAGCATACCGGAGTAGACTCGTATATAGGCTAGACTCCCAACAAACGGATCTGTTGCCAACTTAAAGGCAAGAGCACAAAATTTTTCACTGGCCCCTGTCTTTCTTGAGACAGTTTCGCCTTGGCTATTTAATCCTTCAACAGGAGGAACATCTGTTGGCGAAGGCAAACATGCTATAACAGCATCAAGAAGCGGTTGTACTCCTTTGTTCTTAAAAGCGCTTCCACACATTACAGGGACAATGTCCAAAGCTAAAGTTGCTTTCCGGACAGCCTGCTGTAATTCCAGAGCTGATACAGGTTGCTCTTCCAGATATTTTCCCATGACCTCATCATCGAAGTCGGCCAGCTTCTCGATGAGTGCCAGTTGTGCAGCCGTGAATATTTCTAGGAGATCCTCAGGGATGGGTTGTTCGATTACCTTCTCACCCTGGGTTTCTTCATCAAAGTACAGCATCACCCCCTTAATAAGGTCGATGACGCCACGAAAATCAGCTTCTTTTCCGACAGGAAGTTGAATAGGAACAGTATTTGCTCCCAGCCTGTCGGAGATCATTTCAGTGCAGCGCTCAAAATCAGCACCGATACGATCCATTTTATTTACAAATGCAATTCGAGGGATTGCATATTTATCAGCCTGATGCCAGACAGTTTCGGACTGGGGTTCCACACCGCCTACAGCACAGAAGATGGCTACTACGCCGTCTAAAACCCGTAAGCACCGTTCCACCTCAATAGTAAAATCTACATGCCCGGGGGTATCAATTATATTTATCCGATGGCCCTTCCATTCACAGGTAGTAGCAGCAGATGTTATCGTTATTCCGCGCTCCTGCTCCTGTTCCATCCAGTCCATGACAGCAGCACCATCATGAACTTCACCCATCTTATGGGTTCTGCCGGTATAGTAGAGGATCCTTTCGGTGGTTGTTGTCTTGCCCGCATCTATATGGGCCATGATTCCGATGTTGCGCAACCGCGCCAAAGAGATGCTTTTTGTCACTTTTTCCACCTGTACTTGACATCTCAGTTTTTCAGAATCCTTTTTTTACAAATACAACCTCTCTGAAAAATCTGGTGACTATAGCCTCCAGATTTCAAATTGTCAAACAGAGATATTAATTTATTTCTACCACCTGTAATGAGCAAATGCCTTATTAGCGTCTGCCATTCGGTGAGTATCTTCGCGTTTTTTTACTGCTGCGCCACGGTTTGCAAAAGCATCCATCAATTCCGCAGCTAACTTTTCGTCCATGGATCGCCCGCTCCTGCTTCTTGCATAGTCCACGAGCCAGCGAATAGCCAATGCATTTCTACGCTCAGTTCTTACTTCAATCGGCACCTGATATGTTGCGCCACCAACTCGACGAGATTTCACCTCAACTTTTGGTCGCACATTATCCATTGCTTTTTCGAACACTTCCATGGGGCCTTCTTCGGATATTTTTTGTTCCATGATATCCATGGCATTATAAAAAATCTTCCGGGCCACACTCTTCTTGCCCTGGCTCAACATTCCATGTATGAACTTGGAAACAAGGACACTATTATAGCGAGTATCGGGTGCAATTTCCCGTTTGACAACAAGTTTACGTCTGGGCATTATTTTTCAGCTCCTTAACACTGTGCTCTGATGCACTATCTTGGTCGTTTCGCACCGTATTTAGAACGACCCTGTCTCCGCTCAGAAACGCCGAGAGTATCAAGTGTTCCACGGATAACATGATAACGTACACCTGGCAGATCTTTTACCCTGCCACCCCGGAGTAATACCACGGAATGCTCTTGAAGGTTATGGCCAATTCCAGGGATATACGATGTCACCTCAATACCATTTGTCAACCTTACCCTTGCAACCTTCCGCAATGCGGAGTTAGGCTTTTTGGGAGTGGTAGTATATACTCTGACACAGACCCCACGCTTTTGAGGACATGCCTGTAAAGCAGGAGTATTCGTCCTTTTCACCGACTTTTTCCTACCGTGGCGTATCAGTTGGTTGATGGTTGGCATTGATTATTTCTCCTAAAAACTTATAAAGTATTTCTTTTGACTTCCAGCTGACTGGAATCATCTCAGAATTTGCAAAAGCCCATCATTTACCCGATACGATGGCCGGTGTCAAGCAATAATTGTCACCTTACAGGCAATGGGATTATATTAACTCAGGAGGTTTCCCTGGGACTGTCGTCAGACAGCCAATATCCAGATCCTCTCACAAAAAATTCTCACTATTCTACTGCGTATCGACTCAGGCCGGTTCCCGCAGGAACAAGACGACCCATGATAACATTCTCTTTTAAGCCCAGCAGGTAATCAACCTTTCCTGCCATAGCTGCATTAGTCAATACTTTGGTTGTTTCCTGGAAGGATGCCGCTGAAATAAAACTGTCCGTACTCAGCGAAGCCTTGGTTACACCTAACAGTACAGGCTCTGCAACTGCAGGTTTATGTCCCTCCTGCAGGAGTTTCTCATTTACCTCATTAAACCTCCACCACTCAACCTGCTCACCAAGCATGAAAATACTATCGCCGGAATGTTTAATCTGTACTCGCCGCAACATCTGGCGGACAATAACTTCAATATGTTTATCGTTAATCTTTACCCCCTGAAGGCGATACACCTCCTGGATCTCATTCACCAGGAACTTAGCCAGCTCCTTCACACCCATTACCCGAAGAATATCATTAGGATCCTTGGAACCGTCCATGAGAGCTTCACCGGCCTTCACATAGTCTCCTTCATGGACACTGATATGTTTTCCTTTGGGAATCAGATACTCTTTAGGTTCGCCAAATTCAGGGGTAACAACAACACGCTTCTTACCTTTTAAATCCTTGCCGTAACTGACTCGGCCGTCAATTTCAGTAATAACGGCATGTTCCTTTGGTTTTCTCACCTCGAAAAGTTCGGCAACTCGTGGCAGACCGCCGGTAATATCCTTTGTTTTCGTTGTCTCACGCGGGATCTTGCCAAGTACCGCACCTGGTTTAATTTCCTGCCCTTCCTCAACAGTAATAACTGTCCCAACCGGCAGGGAATAACGGGCTGGTGTTCCTGTTTTGGGCAGTTTCAGTGTTGCTTTACCCTTTTCCCCCTTGAGAGAAATACGTGGATTCAATGCTGTTACCTTAGACTGGATAACAACCGAGCTGGATCTACCGGTTATCGGATCGACACGCTCCTGCATGGTAACACCCTCAACAATATCACCAAACTTGGCAATGCCACCAATCTCACTGACTATAGGAATGGTATAAGGATCCCAGTCGGCAATCAGGCCGTTAGGTTCAATTGTGCCACCATCGTCCACATGTAAAACAGCTCCATAGGGAACAGGATAACGCTCTCGCTCCCTCCCTTTTTCACCCAGAACACTCAACTCACTGTTACGGTTCATAACAACCATCTTGCCTTCATCATTGGCAACACAGTGAAGATCCTGATATTTCAACATACCACCATGCTGGGATCGTATCTCGGCCTGTTCTGCACTCCTGCTGGCCGTACCACCGATATGGAATGTCCGCATTGTCAACTGGGTGCCGGGCTCACCAATGGACTGAGCACCAATAATACCGACAGCTTCACCAATATTGACCATATGCCCTCGGCCAAGATCCCGACCATAACACTTAATGCAGACTCCGCGCTTGGATCGGCAGGTCAGCACTGAACGTATCAGAACCCTGTCAATTCCAGCATCCTCGATGGCACTGACCTTCTCTTCTGTTATCTCTTCATTGGCAGTGACAAGCACCTCATCGGTGAAAGGATCAACCACGTCTTCAAGGGCAACCCTGCCCAGAATACGTTCACCGACCTTCACAATGATTTCACCACCTTCTATAAGAGGTTCAGCAATAATACCGTCCAGCGTACCGCAATCAGGCTCAATAATTGTAGAATCCTGGGCGACATCAACAAGGCGGCGGGTAAGATACCCGGCATTCGCCGTTTTCAGAGCCGTATCGGCAAGACCTTTACGAGCACCATGAGTAGATATAAAATACTCAAGGACGTTCAACCCTTCACGGAAATTCGCCTTAATAGGTGTCTCAATGATAGCTCCAGAGGGTTTAGCCATCAAACCACGCATACCAGCTAACTGCCTGATCTGATCTTTACTCCCCCTGGCTCCGGAGTCTGCCATCATATAAATTGCATTAAAACTGGGGGTTTCAATCATTTCGTTTTTCTCATCACGGAGATACTGTACGCTCAACTCATCCATCATCTCCTGGGCAACATTGTCAGTGGCCCGGGACCAGATATCAACAACCTTGTTATATTTCTCACCCGCAGTAATGAGACCATGGGCGTATTGCTGCTCAACATCCATAACCTCATCTTCTGACTCTGTAAGAATTTCTTCTTTCTTTACAGGTATGGACATGTCGTTAATCGAAATAGAAATGGATGCCTTGGTGGCAAATTCATATCCCAGATCTTTCAGGCGATCAGCAAGAATAACGGTTTCCTTGGTTCCGGCATGACGGTATGTATAATTAATCAGCTGGGCGAGAGACTTTTTCGTCATCACCGTGTTGACTTTTTCAAATGGGATGTTAGCTGGTAAAAGCTCACCAACAAGAATTCTCCCTACTGTGGTCTCGACAAGTTTACCGTCAATCCGAACCTTTACTTTTGCCTGAAGGGAAACCTCATCGTAGTCGTAAGCAATGCGGATTTCATCGGGAGAGGAAAAAATCTTACCCTCTCCTTTTGCAAACAGACGCTCCCTGGTCATATAATAGAGACCTAACACAATATCCTGACTCGGGATAATGATAGGTTCGCCATGGGCAGGCGACAGGATATTATTCGTTGACATCATTAATACCCTGGCCTCCACCTGGGCCTCAACTGTCAAAGGCAGATGCACCGCCATCTGATCACCATCAAAGTCAGCATTAAATGCCGTACAGACCAACGGGTGAAGCTGAATGGCTTTGCCTTCAATCAGGACAGGCTCAAAAGCCTGCATGCCAAGGCGATGCAGAGTAGGCGCCCTGTTGAGAATAATCGGATACTCCTTGACTACATCCTCCAGAACATCCCAAACCTCTTTGACCCCTTTCTCCACCATTTTTCTGGCACTTTTAATTGTCGTGACATAGCCGAGCATCTCCAGCTTGTTATATATGAAAGGCTTAAAAAGCTCCAAGGCCATCTTTTTCGGAAGACCGCACTGGTGGAGACGCAGATGTGGGCCGACAACAATAACCGTCCTGCCGGAATAATCGACACGTTTACCAAGCAGATTCTGGCGAAAGCGTCCCTGCTTTCCTTTCAGCATATCACTGAGAGATTTTAACGGTCTCCTGTTTGGACCGGTAATGACCTTACCACGTCGACCGTTGTCAAAAAGGACATCGACAGCTTCCTGCAGCATCCTCTTTTCATTTCTTATAATAATTTCAGGGGCATCAAGCTCCAGCAATCGCTTCAAGCGATTGTTTCGATTAATAACTCTTCGATAGAGATCGTTCAAATCCGAAGTGGCAAAACGTCCACCCTCAAGAGGAACAAGAGGCCTTAAATCCGGAGGAAGAACAGGGATAACTTCCAGAATCATCCATTCCGGCTTATTGCCTGAGTCACGAAACCCTTCAACAATATTCAGTCTTTTAGCCAGCTTTTTTCTTTTGGCTTCAGACCCTGTTGTGCGCATTTCTTCACGCAGCTCCTTAGAAAGAGAAGTCAATTCGAGATTTTTCAGTATTTCTCTAATTGCGACAGCACCTATTCCCACGGTAAATTTGCCGGGATACTCCTCCCTGTTCTGTCGATACTGCTCTTCAGTCATCAAGGTTCCAATTTTCGGGGCCGGCTCCTCAGACTTTATAACCACATATGAATCAAAGTAGAGAACCTTCTCCAATTCCTTAAGAGTCATATCGCAGAGATTTCCTATTTTACTGGGCAAACTCTTTAAAAACCAGATATGGGCTACCGGAGAGGCAAGCTCGATATGGGCAAGACGTTCTCGTCTTACTTTTGACTGAATAACTTCTACACCGCATTTCTCGCAAACCACACCGCGATGCTTCATGCGTTTATACTTACCGCAGTTACACTCGTAATCCTTAACAGGCCCAAAAATCTTGGCACAAAAAAGCCCGTCTCGCTCCGGCTTAAAGGTTCGGTAATTAATGGTTTCCGGTTTCTTCACTTCACCGTGAGACCAGTCACGAATCTTGTCAGGAGAAGCAAGAGAGATTCGAACTGAATTAAATTTAAGAGGATTCTTTTCCCTGGTGAAAAAGCTGAACAGTTCTTCCACGGCAACACCTACTTTTTAATTGATAATTGATAATTGATAATTGATAATTTGTAATTCCTATAATCATCTAGGAACGCTGAAAATTGCCGATACTCCATGTCAATTTTCAATTTTTAATTATCAATTATCAATTTAATATTATTGGTCCAACATCTCCAGATCAAGACACAGTCCCTGGAGCTCCTTGATCAAGACATGAAAAGATTCAGGTAGCCCTGCAGTGAGGAAGTTATTTCCCTTGACTATCTTCTCATACATTTTAGTTCTTCCACTGACGTCATCTGATTTAACAGTAAGAAACTCCTGAAGCGTATAAGCGGCACCGTATGCCTCCATGGCCCAGACCTCCATCTCTCCAAGTCGCTGGCCGCCAAACTGAGCTTTACCACCCAATGGCTGCTGGGTAACCAGAGAATAAGGGCCTGTAGAGCGGGCATGAATCTTATCATCAACCAGATGATGAAGTTTCATAATATACATGGAACCCACCGTGACGGGGTTTTCAAATTGTTCTCCACTCAAACCATCGTAGAGTGTGCTCTGCCCGGTCTCTTCACAGCCGGCCTCAACCAGAAGATTTCGTATTTCTGCTTCATGGGCCCCATCAAATACAGGGGTAGCCATATGGATACCGACATCCATATTTCTGGCCATCTTCAGAATTTCATCATCAGCCAGTCCTTCTGTCAGCTTTTTATATTCCTCTTTAGAATATATTTTCTTCAGTTTTT
>JAUWDC010000052.1 GCA_030608985.1 Desulfobia sp.
CCACCTTTTACAATCAGCCAAAGACACTCCACAGGAATATATTGTCAACAACCTTGTCCTTCGCGTCATGCAACAGGCTCGGTATTCCACTAATAATGTCGGCCATTTTGGCCTCGCTGCCGACAGTTATACCCATTTTACTTCGCCAATCAGGCGCTACCCTGATCTTGTGGTGCATCGCTCCCTTGCCAAATTGCTCCACCTTGAGAAAACAGACGACAAGTCCCCCGATATGGCTCTTTCAGAGGCTGCCGACTTTCTCTCTGACCGTGAGCGTATTGCCGTCAAAGCAGAAAGGAATATGCTGGACCGTCTCAAAGTTTTTTTTATGGAAGATAAAGTCGGTGAGATTTTTGAAGGAATCATCTCCGGTGTGACTTCCTTCGGCCTTTTCATTCAGCTAACAGACAGCCTTATCAGTGGAGCAGTGTCGCTCAGCGATATGGACGGCGATTCCTTCATTGTTGATGAAGAAAATCACCGTATTGTCGGAAGAAACTCCCAAAGCATATTTCAAATCGGAGATCTCGTGACGGTACGACTTCTCAGTGTTGATAAGCAGCGCTGGAGACTAAACTTTATTATTGAGCAGTAATGAGTCAACTCCTTGATCAGGTTGCCATTATACTGGTGCGACCCAAGTATGCTGAAAATATCGGCGCCGCAGCCCGTATTGCAGCCAATATGGGGGTAAGCCGGATATGTGTGGTTCATGATGTTATGCCAACAATGGAACCGATGCTTAAAATGGCCACCCATCACGCATCACACCTTATCCGCAATCTTGAACTCTTTGACACTCTGGAGGACGCCCTTGCTCCATTTAGCTGGGTAGTCGGCACCAGTGCAAGACAAGGGAGACAACGCCGCTCCATGCGAAGTCTCAAGCCTGCTATTAAAGTAAGCCTTCCCAGATTAAGAGAAAATCATTCCGCTTTTGTATTTGGCCCGGAAGACCGTGGACTATCAAATGAAGACCTAAAGCTCTGCAACATTATCGCCTCAATTCCCACTGCCGACTTTTCCTCACTCAACCTTGCTCAGTCCGTGGGGATAGTTCTCTATGAAGTATTCAGCGGTGTTCAAGAGATCAACTCTACTGCCTCTCAAATTACGACTCTGCCCACACAGGCATCTTCCCGGGAAATGGAGGGAATATACAGCCTTATTGAAAAAACTCTTCAAGAAATAGAGTATTTAAAAGAAACAGACTATAATCAATGGATGCTCAACATCCGCCATTTTCTTGGCAGAATAGGCCTGCGTGCCAGGGAAGTGAAACTGATTAAAGGTTACTGCCGTCATATCCTCAGGCTTGCTGAAAGCAACAAATCAGGGAGGACACCATGACCCCTAACAACAGACATGAATTACGCAAAAAAATACTGGGCCAAAGAGACTCTCTCTCTCTGGAAGAAAGACGAGAAAACAGCACGATAATCATCAACAATCTATGGGAAATTAAAAGGTTCTCCTCTGCAAAGAACATCATGCTGTATATTAATTTTCGCAGTGAGGTTGAAACCATGCCCTTAATCGAGGCATGCAGACAAAAAAATATTCAGGTTACAGCGCCACTCACTATAGTCAAACCGCCCCGCCTTATTCCCTATCCAATTACAGACCCTGAAAAAGATTTACGTCCCGGGTACTATGATATTCCAGAGCCGAATTCAGACCGACTCACCCCCTGGGACCCAGCTCATATAGATGTGGTATTGCTTCCGGGCAGTGTGTTTGACCTGCATGGAGGCCGTCTTGGATATGGGGGAGGCTTTTATGACCGTTTTCTATCACAGGAAGCGCCCCAGGCTTTGCGGATAGCTCTCGCATTTGAAATGCAGGTTGTTGACAAGGTTCCTGTTCAGGACCACGATATTCCTGTCCATTATCTTGTAACAGAAGAAAGAATCCAAAAAATAAAAGACAGATAAACTTCCCAGCCAGGAGGAGAAAGAAATGACTAAAACAGCAATCTTCAGAGACGATTTGTATATGGAACATGATCCGGGCTACAGCCATGTTGAATCCCCTGACAGACTCAGGGTCATATATGAAGAGCTTGACAAGAAAGGAGATGACACCGATTTTCTCTTCCCCTCCGCAGACCCGGCAAGTAGAGACATATTGCTTTTGAATCACTCCGAGGCCCATGTCGATAGAGTCGAACAAACGGCAGGGAGGCGATTTGACGCCCTTGACCCGGACACCTCCACATCTCCTCGTTCCTATGATGCCGCCTGCCTGGCCGCTGGTGCTGTTGTGGAAGGAGTCCGACTTCTTGCCGCGGGAGAAATTGATAATTGCTTTGCCTTGGTCCGTCCCCCGGGACATCATGCCGAACATGACAGGGCCATGGGGTTCTGTTTATTCAATAATGTTGCAGTTGCAGCACGCTATGCGATTGAGAACGAAGGTTTGAAGCGTATTTTGATCATGGACTGGGACCTGCATCATGGCAACGGAACCCAGCATTCTTTCTACAACAGCGACCAGGTTCTCTATTTTTCCACCCATCAGTACCCTTATTATCCTGGGACAGGAGCCGTATCTGAAGTTGGGACAGGGACTGGTGAAGGATACACTGTTAACGTTCCCCTCTCCGGTGGACAGGGCGACATGGCTTTTGCCAGAATATTTAATGAGCTCCTAGCTCCGGTAGTCCGTCAATATAAGCCGGAAATGATACTCGTCTCTGCGGGTTTTGATATCTACCAGGCTGACCCTCTTGGCGGGATGAATGTCACACCTGACGGATTTGCCTATATGGCCAGGGTTCTGAAAGAGCTTGCCGAGGAAGTCTGTGAAGGTCGGTTGCTTTTGACCCTCGAAGGGGGATACAGTCTCGCCGGTCTTCGGGATGGGGTAATGGCTGTACTCTCTGAACTTAACGGGTCAGGCCACCTGAGTGACGCAGACATCGATCGCTTCAAAAACAGCTCAGACCCTTTGCCCCTCTTGAATAGCGCACAAATAATTGCAAAAAACTTCTGGAACCTGTAGAATTTTAATTATGACGAAACTAGAAAATATAAACCTGCGCGCTCTATCGCACCCCCAGATACTCTTAGCTGACGATGATGCCCTGGTAAGGGATGCCGTTGTTAAAATTCTTGAACTTTTCGGATACCAGATCACAGCCGTTCCGGGTGGAAGGGAAGCTCTGGATATCCTTTCTGATGAATATGATGCCATCATACTTGACATCAATATGCCAGGGATGAACGGTTTTGAAACGATTCAGGCAATCAACCAGCGGGAGCTGGATATTCCTGTCCTTTTCCTTACAGGGGCAGGGACAATGGAGTATGCTGTTAAAGCAATCAGTCTCGGCGCATATGACTTTATTTCCAAGCCCATTGACGATATAGATCTTTTTGAAGTCAAAATCAAAAGGGCTATTGAAAAGAGGATGTTCCTCATCAAGGAAAAATCCTACAAACAGGACTTGGAAAAAGAAGTCAAACTCAAGACAAAAGAACTTGCCGAAAAAAATGTTTTACTAGAGCAGTACAGCCATCATCTCGAAGTCTCCACTGTTAATACAATTATTACCTTGAACACGGCCCTTGAGGAAAAAGACCAGTATACTGCAGGTCACACCAGGCGAGTCACTGAATATTCTCAAATGATTGGCCGTGCCATGGATCGTTCCCAGGCAGAACTCAATGTTCTCACACGAGCCTGCCAACTTCATGACATAGGCAAGCTTGTTATTGATGTGAGTTGTATTCAAAAACCAGGTCCATTAACTGATGAAGAGTGGACCCTTGTCAAAAAGCATCCCGAGGTGGGAGAAAATATTATCAGGCCATTGAGCTTTCTCGGCAGAGAAGGTACTATAGTCCGTCATCATCATGAACGTCTGGATGGGAAAGGCTATCCTGATGGCATCTGTGGTGACGAGATCGACCTTCTTACCAAAATTGTCACGGTGGCTGACAGCTATGATGCGATGACGTCAAAACGTGCGTACAAGGTAAATTTACCGAAAGATGCCGCAATAGAAGAAATGAGAAAGCACTCCAACACCCAATTTGACCCGAAGATTGTTGAGACCTTTATTGACGTTCTGGCAAAGCGAGCGTAACCGATATGAATATTACAGAGAAAGAAGTTATTGCTGTTGCAAACCTGGCCAGACTCAGCCTTAATCCTGATGAGGTAAGTTCTGTGACCGAACAGCTGGATCGTATTCTTGGCTATGTGGCCAAGCTGAATGAAATTAATACCGATGGTGTAAAGGCGACAAGCCATGTCCAGGCAATCACTAATGTCTTCCGTGAAGACGAGCTTAAAGACTCACTGCCCCGTGATGATGCCCTGGCAAACGCGCCGCGGCAAAATGAGGAAGCATTTATAGTTCCCCGGATTATATAATTCCACACTCTCTTTCCCTGCAACTACTCTCTATTCAGGTATGGCGGGAACTTGCCGTAGGAGAGAGCTCGGAGTCTCGTTCCTCGCTTACCTGCTCGCGAAGAAATGTAAACGATCGCAGGCACCCTGTGGTTGGTTACGAAAAACTAACCATTGACACCCAACGTTCAATACTCCAAATCTGCAATCTCAAGTCCGAAATCCGAAATCCACAGAGGACCCCATGAACCTGAGCGCCCTAACAATACATGAGCTGAACAATTTGCTCAAAAGCAGAGAAACCAGTGCGGTTGAAATTACAAAAGCGGTTTTTGACCGCATATCCTCACAAGAAGAAAAAATTGGGGCGTATATCACTCTGAACAGAGAACAGGCCTTGATTGACGCAGAGAAGGCGGATGAAAGACTGTCCGGGCCGGACTCCGGCAGCTTGTGCGGCATTCCCCTTTCTATAAAAGACGTCTTGTGTACTCGGGGACTCCGCACGACTGCAGGATCGAAAATTCTGGAGCCGTTTATTCCTCCTTATGATGCCACCGTTATTGAAAAACTGAGAAATTCGGGGGCCGTTATTGTTGGCAAAGTAAGCATGGACGAATTTGCCATGGGTTCGGCAAATGAGAACTGTGCATACGGAATACCAAAAAATCCCTGGAATACCGAATACATATGCGGAGGCTCCAGTGGTGGGTCTGCCGCTTCTGTTGCCGCAGATGAATGTATCGCATCGTTAGGCTCTGATACTGGCGGTTCCATTCGCCAACCGGCATCTCATTGCGGTGTTGTCGGCTTAAAGCCGACCTATGGCCGGGTCTCCAGGTTTGGGCTCATAGCCTTCGCATCTTCCCTTGACCAGGTTGGTCCTCTAACCAAAGATGTGACCGATTGCGCCATACTTCTTAATGCGATCTGTGGCTATGACCCGAAGGATTCAACATCTGTCAAGGAGGGTGTGCCTGACTATTGCTCATCTTTGACAGATGGCCTGAAGGGGATGACCGTCGGAATTCCCCGGGAGTACTTTGGAGAAGGGCTTGACCCTGAAGTGGAAAGATCCATTTTGGCTTCCATTGAAAAACTGAAAGAAGCTGGTGCCCAAATATGCGAAGTATCTCTGCCCCATACGGAATATGGTGTCGCTGCCTATTATATTATCGCCCCTGCTGAAGCCAGCTCTAACCTTGCCCGTTTTGACGGAGTCAGATACGGCAAACGAGATATGGAAGCGGAATCTCTTATCGACATGTATAAGGAAAGTCGTTCTTCGGGCTTTGGTGATGAAGTCAAGCGCCGCATCATTATAGGCACCTATGCCCTTTCTTCCGGCTACTACGACGCCTATTATAAAAAGGCTTCCCAGGTGCGGACCCTCATTATGGAGGACTATAAAAAGGCCTTCAGCCAATGCGATGTTCTTGTTTCGCCGGTAACGCCTACTCCAGCCTGGAAAATTGGCGAAAAAACCAATGACCCGCTGAGTGTATATCTTTCTGACGCGCTGACAATCCCTGCAAACCTTGCCGGAATACCCGCGATGTCTGTGCCATGTTCCATAAGCAAGGCAGGGTTGCCAATAGGTTTCCAAATACAGGCGCGCCATTTTAACGAGGAGGCCCTCCTGAAAGTAGGCTATAACCTTGAACAGCGTCTTGATCTGGTTGGTAAAAAACCAAGTATATAAAAATTTATCCTACTATCATGAAACTCAAAGTCAGCAAAAATATTGAAACGCTTATTCCCTACCCTCCAGGAAAACCCCTCAAAGAGCTGGAAAGAGAATACGGTATACGTGATTCAATCAAAATGGCCTCTAATGAGAACTCCTTAGGCCCCTCAGCAAAAGCTGTTGAGGCAATTAGCAAGGCCCTTGGCACCCTGCATCGCTATCCAGATGGAAGCTGTTATTATCTTGCCCAGGCATTGGCAGCTAAAATTGGTATCAAGACGGAAGAACTGGTCTTTGGCAATGGTTCCAATGAAATAATAGAGTTGCTGGTGGGAGCCTTTGTTGCCCCTGGAGATGAAGTGATCAGTAGTCATCCCTCATTTCTCGTCTACCAGACAATGGTTCAGGCCCGTGATGGCATCAACCGAGTGGTTCCCTTAAAAGATATGCATCATGACCTGGATGAAATCAGTGCCCAGGTGACACCAAAAACCAAACTTATTTTTCTAGATAACCCCAACAATCCCACCGGCACTGTTTTTAAAAGTAACGCTTTTGAAAAATTCTTATCCACACTCCCGGAATCTGTAATTGTAGTGCTTGATGAGGCCTATGTCGATTTTGTTGAGAGCTCTCAGCGTCTTGATATGACTTCCTATCTTCACGGAGAGAACCCTGTTGTCGGATTACGAACATTTTCCAAAGCATATGGCTTAGCAGGTTTACGGGTTGGATATGGAATCATGCCAAAAGAAATTGCCTCTTACCTCCATAGGGTTCGCCAGCCATTCAATGTTAATGAACTGGCACAGGTCGGGGCTCTTGCCTGCCTGGAGGATGAAGACCACTATAGACGGACCCTCACCATGGCCAGGGAAGGTATTGCCTGGCTCACCACAGAAATTGAAAAACTTGGCTGCCGTACCTTTCCTACACAGACAAATTTTTTCCTGGTGGACATACAGTCTGACTGCAAAAAATTGTATGAATCCATGCTCCACAAAGGTGTTATTATCCGACCAATGAGTGCCTATGGTTTTCCAACCTATATCAGGATTACAGTGGGAACTAATGCAGAAAATGAGCGATTGCTGCATGCTCT
>JAUWDC010000178.1 GCA_030608985.1 Desulfobia sp.
GTATCCCCCATGGCCCAGAAATTTTCCTCAGCGCCAAGTCTGACAATACGTCCATCCGGCAAATCCTTTATCTTTTCCCATATAGCAAAGGCTTCATCGTCTTCTTCAAAAACAGACACCCACAGCTTTTCAGGTGGCAAACCAATGACCCGGGTGAGAAAATCCCATCCATAAAAGATAGCGTCTTCCTTGAAATAATCTCCGAAAGAAAAATTACCGAGCATTTCAAAAAAGGTATGATGGCGGGCGGTATAGCCAACATTTTCAAGATCGTTATGTTTGCCTCCGGCCCGGACACAACGCTGACAACTGACAGCTCTGACATAATCAGCCCTGTCCTCTCCGGTGAACAGTCGCTTAAACTGCACCATTCCGGCATTGGTAAAGAGAAGGGTCGGGTCATCCTGGGGAACCAGTGGTGAGCTTTCTACCACCTGATGATCCTTATCGGCAAAATACTTCAGGAATTTTTCTCTAATTTCGTTTCCAGTCATGATCGTAGCTTTTAGGTTTTAGCTTTAAGGTGTTAGTTTTCTTCTGCCTTCAGGTTCTCTTCTCCAGGTATAGGAAGACCATATCCCTGCCGAATCTTGCGATCAAGATCTGTCATCATATCAGGATGTTCTTTGAGAAACTCTTTGGCATTTTCCCGGCCCTGGCCAATACGCTCATCGTTATAGGAGTACCAAGATCCGCTTTTCTCAACAATATTCTGTTCTACAGCCAGGTCAAGAAGGTCTCCGGCCCTGGAAATACCTTCTCCATAGATAATATCAAATTCTGCAATTTTGAACGGCGGAGCCACCTTGTTTTTAACAATCTTCACCTTGGTCCGGTTGCCAATAATCTCCTGGCCGTCCTTTATGGGCGTCTGTCTTCTGATGTCGAACCGCATCGATGAATAAAATTTCAAGGCATTGCCACCGGTTGTCGTCTCTGGATTTCCGAACATGACACCTATCTTCATCCTGATCTGGTTGATAAAAATGAGCGAGGTATTGGTTCGTTTTAGAATACCGGTCAGTTTACGCATGGCCTGGGACATGAGTCGGGCCTGCAAGCCCATATGAGAATCACCGATATTGCCATCAATTTCAGCCTTGGGTACCAGGGCGGCCACTGAATCGATAACAATTACATCAACGGCACTGCTGCGGATAAGAATTTCGGTAATTTCAAGGGCCTGCTCCCCGTAATCCGGTTGGGAGACAAGGAGATCATCTATGTTTACCCCAAGCCTGGAGGCATAATGCACATCAAGCGCGTGCTCTGCATCAATAAAGGCTGCTGTTCCACCGGCTTTTTGGGCTTCTGCTATAACATGCAGGGCCAGGGTTGTTTTTCCTGAAGACTCAGGTCCGTAGATTTCCGTCATGCGGCCACGAGGAAAACCTCCTACCCCCGTTGCAATATCAAGACTTAATGCTCCGGTGGGAATTACTGGAATTGCCTCGGCCTGGTCAGAGCCAAGCCTCATAATAGAGCCTTTCCCAAACTGCTTCTGAATCTGGAAAATCGCTGAATCTAACGTTTTATTTTTCTGTTCAGAACTAATCATCTATTTTCTCCTGAAAATTTTACATTCTTCTATTTTTTTGTAGAGCAAAACTTTATACCATTTTCAGCCACGAAATCCACGAAAAGACACGAAATTTTTCTTTTCGTAGCTTTCATGGCTCATTTACAACTATTTAGCAACGGGGCAACTCAAGATTTTGGAGATAACGGCGTAACAGATCAAGCCCGGTCATGGCTGATTTAATCTGAACCATGGCGCGTTTTCCACTGAATTGAAACGAAAAATCCTGAACGGATTCCGGTGTGGCTAGACCGAAGCAGACTGTTCCCACCGGCTTTTCTTTTGTGCCACCGGCAGGACCGGCGATACCAGTGATTGCAACCGCAATATCTGAGCCAATTTCGCGGCAGGCACCAAAAGCCATTTCCCTTGCTGTTTCCCGGCTCACGGCCCCATATTTCTCCAGAGTTTCTGGCCGTACCCCCAGAAAATGTTGTTTCATTTCATCCGTATACGCCACTATTGCCCCTGAGAAATATGCTGAACTACCGGAAACACTGGTAATTCTATGGGCAAGGAGACCTCCTGTACAGGACTCTGCCGCCCCAAGCATAAATCCCCGATCCAGCAAGGATTCGCCAACAATCATTTCCAGAGTTTTTCCATCTTCGTCATAGATACAGTCGCCAAGTGCTTTTTTTATAAAGACTTCCGACTGCAAGAAGGACTCATCAGTCTCTTGCAGAGTTTCTCCCCTGACCGTCAGGCTGACATGGACTTCCGACGCAACAGGATAATACCCTATACGCAGTAATTGATTTTCTTTTTCCAGCGAGGTAAGCCTGGCAGAAATCACATGCTCTTCAAGGCCAAACACCTTATAGACCTTTTGCCTGACCAGCCCCATGTCTCCGCCCCAGGCTGCAAGCCTGGGAATCACTCTGTCAAGCATCAACTCCCGCATCTGATACGGAATTCCAGGAAGAAAGAATATTGGTTTTTTGTTATATACCAGCAGATAGCCGGCAATTTTTTCCCCTGGCTTCAGTATTTGAGCCCCGGATGGCAGCCAGGCAAGCTTTTCCAGAGAAGGCATTTCTTTGAAAGATTGAGATTCTCTTATTTTCTCGAAAATTTCAGGATAAAAAATGGTGGGCCGATCCAGAGCATCAGCCACGGCTTCTGTTGTCATGTCATCACTTGTTGCCCCTAAGCCACCAGTTACAACGACAAAATCAGAGCGATCTATGCTTTCCCTGATCGCCTTGCCAATCATATCCGGTGAATCACCAATGGTTGCCATGGCTGCAATTTCATGACCCGCACCATATAAATGGCTGGCGGCAAAATAACTGGTGGAATTAAGAATCCTGCCGGAAGTCAACTCATCGCCTATGGCTATGATTTCACCTATCATGGTGCTACTAACTCTCCTAGCACATTACCCTTTTTGATTTGCTTTATGCGGATATCAACCACCTGGTTTGCCATCCTGTCAGGCGCTTGGAAATATACAGGAATATAATTATCAGTAAATCCCCGCATCAGCTTTAGGCTGTTTTTTCTGGTCTCTGCAAGGACAGGCCTGACCTCGCCAATATGACGATTATAAAAAAACATTCTTTTTTCCAGATCCAGGGTGCGCAGGCGAGCCACTCTATCGTCTTTGATGCGCCCCGAAATATGATTTTTCATGCCGGCGGCTACGGTACCAGGACGCTTGGAATAAGGAAATACATGCAAGTAGGAGACAGGAAGATCTTCGAGTAAACGGAATGTATTTTCAAAAGCCTCTTCATCTTCACCAGGAAAACCAACAAGGGTATCGACACCTATGGCAGCATCCGGCATATAATCTGCTATTTTAGCTATTGTTTCGACAAAATGAGACGGGGGGTAACGCCGATTCATTTTCTGCAAAATTCCAGGATCTCCACTTTGCAGAGGAATATGGAGATGGGGCATGAAATTATCATATCGGCTGATAAGTCGAAGCAGTTCCTCAGAGACCTCCCCAGGCTCAAGTGAACTGAGGCGAAAACGAATTGTCGGAGCACTTTCAACTATACGCGTAAGAATATCCAGTAAAGAGCCCTGCGGACTCAGATCCTTGCCATACATCCCCACGTGGATCCCGGTAAGAACAATCTCCCTGTACCCTTCTTCGGCAAAGACCTGCAGCTGTTCCATTACATCATCGACAGGCAGACTTCGGCTGCGGCCCCTGGCATACGGGACAATACAGTAGGAGCAAAAATTGTTACAGCCATCCTGCAGGCGTAAAAAAGCCCTGGTACGGCCGGAAAACCGACGAACAGGCAAAGGGCAGATTTCTTTTTTCTCGCCAATATCACCCATGTGCATCTCCAGGTCGCAATGCTCCTTAGACAGGGCAATATCAACAAGTCTGTGTTTGTTGCCATTGCCGACAATGCAGGTTGAAAAACCGCTTGAATCAAGAATCTCCAAGGGGGCAACCTGGGCATAGCACCCCGTTACAATTAAACGGGCATCGGGATTTGTCCGTAGAGCACGCCTGATCATCTGTCTGGATTGAGCAGCGGCCTTGGCTGTTACAGCACAGGTGTTGATAATATAGACATCCGCCTTATGGGAAAAGGGGACCATTTCTACCTCTTTTCCCTGGAACCCTGAGACAAAAGAGGCTGACTCATACTGGTTGACTTTGCAACCCAGGGTGGTGATTGCTATTTTCTTTTTCATTTTAATGGCGATAATTCAATTTC
>JAUWDC010000119.1 GCA_030608985.1 Desulfobia sp.
ACGAATCCTGGAAAGTCCAGTGATAAGCGCAAGAAAACTGATTTCGGCATAAAGCTCTTAAAACTTAAAACCTAAAACTTAACACTTCTTTTATTCAAAATACTCCTGCAACGATTTGACTTCCATTGGTTGTTTTTTAAGGGTAGCAATCGCCATTGCCATTGATTCAGCACCTGCCGCAGTTGTTGTATATGGCAGATGATAGTCCAATGCAGCCCGTCGTATGGTATACGAATCTTCTGTAGTCCGGGTTCCCCGTGAGGTGTTGACAATCCATTGTATTTCTTTATCCTGGATTTTATCTAAAATATGAGGACGCCCTTCGGAGATTTTATTGATTCTGGTGCAGATGACTCCATTATCATTGAAGTATTTTGCGGTCCCTTTAGTTCCCATAATGGAGAAGCCCAGTTCAGTAAGCTGTTTTGCTACTGGGAGAATGGTTTTTTTATCATCTCCCCGCATACTGAAAAGCACAGTTCCCTCGCTTGGGATCGGTTGTCCGGCTGCGAATTGAGATTTGGCAAATGCCAGGCCCAGAGACTTGTCAAGACCCATAACCTCGCCGGTTGATTTCATTTCCGGGCCAAGCAGGGTATCAACATTAGTAAAGCGATCAAATGGGAAAACAGCTTCCTTGACAGCATAATGAGTTACTTCCACTTCTTCGGTCAGTCCAAGCTCAGAGAGTTTTTTGCCGACCATTACTTTGGTTGCCAGCTTCGCCAGCGGGACACCAGTTGCTTTGCTGACGAAAGGTATGGTCCGGGATGCCCGCGGATTCACTTCAAGAATATAGAGTATTTCATCCTTGATCGCGTATTGAATATTCATTAATCCAATTACTTTTAATTCCAGGGCCATGACTCTGGTCGCTTCTTTTATCTGCCCGATCATTCCCCGTGAAAGGCTGTGTGGTGGCAGGACACAGGCTGAGTCACCGGAATGAATGCCCGCTTCTTCAATATGCTGCATGATGCCGCCGATAATAACTGTTTCACCATCAGAAATGGCATCCACATCGACCTCTATTGCCTCCTTGAGGAACTTATCAATAAGTATAGGATGCTCTGAAGAGACATCAATAGCCGTGGCCATGTACTCTTTCAGATCCTTTTCATTATATACGATCCGCATTGCCCGGCCTCCAAGAACGTAGGAGGGTCTTACAACTACCGGGTAGCCAATTTCTATGGCAATCTTCATGGCGTCATCCGTGGTTCGGGCCGTACCGTTGTCAGGCTGGACCAGGTTGAGTTTCTGAAGAAATTTCTGGAATCGTTCACGATCCTCAGCACGGTCAATGGAATCAGGCGAGGTGCCGATAATGGGAACATTCATTTTTGCCAGAGGAACAGCGAGATTCAAGGGAGTCTGGCCGCCAAACTGGACAATAACGCCGCTGGGCTGTTCCTTTTCTATAATATGGAGGACATCTTCACGGGTTAAAGGTTCAAAGTAGAGTTTGTCAGATGTGTCATAGTCGGTACTCACCGTTTCTGGGTTGGAATTCACCATAATGGATTCAATGCCCATTTCTCGGAGGGCGAATGAAGCATGGACACAGCAGTAATCAAATTCGATGCCCTGACCAATACGGTTCGGTCCTCCACCGAGGATCATTATCTTGCGCTTGTCGGTATGGCGCGATTCATCTTCGACCTCATAGGTTGAGTAATAATATGGTGTGTATGCCTCGAATTCTGCAGCACATGTATCAACCAGTTTGTAAACGGGTTTCTGCTTTTCTTTTTCCCGCATTTCGAGAATGTCATCTTCACTGGTACCGGTAAGATAAGCAATTTGTTTGTCGGAGAAGCCAAGCTGTTTTATTTGTCTCAGGAAGTCCTTGTCAAGACCAGAGAAGCCTAGTTTCTTTATCAGCTTTTCAGTGTCGGTGATTTGTTTCAGATTGACAAGGAACCAGGGGTCAATTGCCGTGAGCTCATACAGTCGTTCAATGGACATTTCGCGGCTAATCCCCTCGTGCAGAGCAAACATGCGAGCGGAATTTGGAGTTTTAAGCTGAAGGTCAAGGTCTCGTTGGTCCATGTCCGCCAACTCAAATTTGGGATGAGCCCCAAAGCCGGAACAACCGATTTCAAGAGAGCGCATCCCTTTCTGGAAAGCTTCTTTGAATGTCCGGCCAATGGCCATGGTTTCACCCACGGATTTCATCGCGGTACTAAGGATATCCTCTGTCTCAGGAAATTTTTCGAAAGTAAAGCGAGGAATTTTAACGACACAGTAATCGATTGTGGGCTCAAAAGAGGCATACGTCTCTCTTGTAATGTCATTGGGGATTTCATCCAGGGTATAGCCGACAGCGAGTTTTGCCGCGATTTTGGCAATGGGAAAGCCTGTTGCCTTGGAAGCAAGAGCTGAGCTTCTCGAGACCCGGGGATTCATCTCGATTACCATGAGTTCCCCGTCTTCAGGGTTCACGGCAAACTGGACGTTTGAACCCCCTGTTTCAACGCCGATTTCTCTGATGATGGCAATGGAAGCATCACGCATCATCTGGTATTCCCGGTCGGTCAACGTCTGGGCCGGGGCAACGGTTATGGAATCACCTGTGTGAACTCCCATGGCATCCATGTTCTCTATGGAGCAAACAATAACAACGTTATCTGCTTTGTCCCGCATTACCTCAAGTTCGTATTCTTTCCAGCCAAGCAGACTGCGTTCAAGCATGACCTCGGTATTGAGCGAGAGGTCAAGGCCGGCAGTGCAGAGTTCTTCAAGTTCCTGGCTGTTATAGGCAACGCCGCCTCCTGTACCGCCCAAGGTAAAGCTCGGACGAACGATAATGGGAAAACCTATTGTGTCGACGGCTTCTTTTGCTTCTTCAAGGGTACGCACAATGGCACTTTTCGGGACCTTGAGGCCGATCTTGTGCATGGCATCGCGGAAGGATTCTCGTCCTTCTGCTTTTTTGATGACATCAATGTCAGCGCCAAGCAGTTCAACATTATATTTGTCAAGAATTCCTGCTTCAGCCACCTGGATAGCAGTGTTGAGACCTGTCTGACCACCAAGGGTAGGAAGGAGGGCATCTGGGCGTTCACGCTCAATGATCTTGGCAACCATCTCAGGAGTAATGGGTTCAATATATGTCCGATCAGCTATTTCCGGATCGGTCATGATAGTAGCAGGATTTGAGTTGATGAGAACGACTTCATACCCCTCTTCTTTTAAAGCCTTAACAGCCTGGGTTCCGGAATAGTCAAATTCACAGCCCTGGCTGATGATAATGGGACCGGAGCCGATAATCAGAATTTTTTTGATGTCAGTTCGTTTAGGCATGATATCTTATGTAAGGTTTAAGGAATTCGTAAAAACTATAAATTAACCACAGAGCACAGAGAGGTCACAGAGGTAACTGCTTGTAATAAAAAAATTTCTCTGTGGTCTCTGTGCCCTCTGTGGTGAGAAAGAGACTTCTTATGCTTTTAGCATATTGATGAAACGGTCAAATAAGTATTCTGAATCGTGTGGTCCGGGTGCATTTTCCGGATGATGCTGAACAGAAAATGCAGGATATTTTTTATGTCTCATTCCTTCAAGACTGCCGTCGTTGAGATTGACATGGGTCAGTTCAACTTCGTTCTTATCCAAGCTATCAAGATCCACACAGAAGCCGTGGTTCTGAGAGGTAATTTCGATTCTGCCGGTGGCCAGGTCTTTCACCGGCTGATTAGAGCCGCGGTGACCAAATTTTAATTTATACGTTGAACCGCCATATGCGAGACCAAGAATCTGGTGGCCGAGACAGATTCCGAATATTGGTTTTTTACCGAGCAGTGCCTGCACTGTTTCGACGACACCTTCTATACCTGCAGGGTCTCCAGGCCCATTGGAAAGAAAAATTCCATCAGGGTTCATCGCGAGAATGGCATCAGCTGCTGTTGAGGACGGAACAACCTGAACAGAACAACCCCGGTCGGCGAGCAAACGGAGCTGGTTGTATTTCAGTCCAAAATCCATTGTGACTATTTTATATTTTCCAGGAGAAGCAGTAGTGAAATTTTCTCCATCTTTCGGCCCAGCCGGCGTCCAGCCATAGGGCGTCGAACAGGAAACTTCCCGCACGAGGTCTCTGCCGACCAAGCCAGGTGATTTTTTTGCTTTGTCTATGAGTGATTCTGCATCGAGATCTTCGGTGGACACTATACCCTTAAGGGCCCCGGCAAGACGAATATGGCGAGTAAGGGCTCGTGTGTCGATACCTTCCACTCCTAGTATGTTATGCTGCTTGAGGAAATCGCCAAGGGTGCCGGTAGAGCGAAAATTACTCGGCATCTCCTGGTATTCTTTAATAAGGAAGGCGGTCGGGTGGATATTTTCAGATTCCATATCTTCCTGATTGACACCGTAGTTGCCGATCAGAGGATAGGTCATGGTGACTATCTGGCCTTTGTAGGAAGGGTCGGTTAAAACTTCCTGATAGCCGGACATTCCTGTATTAAAGACTATTTCACCAGTGGTTTCTCCTGGACCAGTGAACGATATCCCTTCAAAAATGGTACCATCTTCAAGGGCTATTAAAGCTTTCATGATAAAGTCCTTGCTCTGACAAGTTGAGTGTGAGGTATGAAAAATTAGTGCCTCATAACTTACTGTATCTATAAAAATAATAAGAAATGAAAAAAGTACTTTTGAAATAAAATAGTCGAAGGTCTCTCTTCGTTCGCTATCTACATATACTGTTAAGGCACTTATACCCCTCAAGGGGGTACTAAAAAAGAGTCCCGTTCAATCGGGGCTAGTGTAAACCATTCAAAAAAAATCAGCGCATATTACACTGATATGACAAAAAAGGTCAATAGAAATCCGGTAACTGTTCAGCAGCACCCCAGCTATGCCCGATCAGGCCTGATTGAGCATATCTAGAGCACTGCTGAACAGTTACAGTACGGTGGTTTTGCTAACTTTTCAGCCCCCATCTAAATAGTTACGAAATCCGACGCACTGATGGGCTTATAAGGTAGGTTGGGCAATGGGATAAGTCGGCTTAAATGGGTGTGAGAAAATATAAAAACTATCCTTGACAACCGAAAGGGAATCCGTTAGATACACACCCTCGCTCAGCGGAAATTACTTAAACTGTTGAACGAGAAACAACTTGACACGGGGGGTAGGATCGCATAGTTTATGTGTTTGCCTCTGTCGAGGTGGCCGGTCTTTTTAGAAAGGGATTGGCCGACCGATCTTTGAAAACTGAATAGCAATATATATGGGCCAGTAGCTGTCTGTAATACGGCAGCACGTTAATGTAGTAAATGTTATTTTTGTGAAAAAAGAACCGGATGCAGATCTGGTTTTCTAGGATATCAAACTGGAG
>JAUWDC010000217.1 GCA_030608985.1 Desulfobia sp.
AAGATGCCAAAATCTTCTTTTCTTGTAGTGCTTGATCCATCAGGAAAACAGGTAAGTTCAGAGCAATTTGCAGACTCTATAACACAATGGGAAGAGTTGGGGAAACAGGCCGTGGTCTTTATTGTTGGGGGGCCTATAGGGCTTTCCAGAGAAGTGCTTGACCAGGCAGACCGCATATTATCATTATCAAAAATGACTTTTACCCATGATATGGCGAGATTGATTTTACTTGAGCAGGTGTATAGGGCGTATACCATAAAAGCTGGTACCGCATATCATAAATAATGAATTACACTGCTTCAACTTTATTAATTTCAGGCACCTCTGCTTTTATAAATTTTTCTATACCCTCTTTGAGGGTCATCTGAGACATGGGACAACCTTTGCAGGCTCCTGTCAGCTGAACTTTGACGATGCCGTCATCTGTGACGTCAATAAGGACTACATCGCCTCCATCTTTTTGCAGAGTTGGCCTTACCTGATTCAAGGCCGCCTGAACTCTTTCACGCATAATACTAGCTCCTATGATTGTAATAGATGAGGTGTAAACATACCATACACCTTTGCTGACGACAAGTTCCCAGAATTATGAAACTGTCAGCTTGAAAGTTAAATAAAGTTGAACAAAGTCTTCAATGAATCTATAAAATTATCTACATAGTTAAAGCTTTCTCATAAAATAAAACGGAGTATGGATATGGCAAAACAGTATGGTTCCCGCAGCAATATTCTTCTCGAAGTCGGCACAAATGAACTGGAAGTTATTACCTTCAGTCTTGAATGGGTTGATCCGACTACCAACGAAAAAAGAAAAGGTTCATACGGTATCAATGCGGCTAAAGTACGGGAACTTGTAGCTCTTCCCGAGGATGTCACGGAAGTAGTAGACAGCCCAGCTGCTGTGCGGGGAGTTTTTCTACTCCGTGATCGTACAATACCACTCATTGATCTATGCACCTGGTTTGATTATCAGGTTGATATGACTGATATGGATCGCAGAAAGTGGGTTGTTATTGTTGCAGAGTTGAATGGGAAACCCTTTGGTTTTATCAGCCACGGCGTTGATAAAGTCTATCGTATATCCTGGTCGCAGATTTCTCCTCCTCCGGAAATTCTCTCCGGAAGTCAGTCTATAACTGGTATCTGCCAGCTAAATGATCAGTTAATTCAGATGATCGATTTTGAGAAGATTATCAGTGAAATAGACCCGACAATGGAGATTAAATCCTCAATGGAAGAAAAAGAAGTTCATGAGATTGAGGAAAAATATGATAAGTCAGTTCTTGTTGTAGATGACTCACAGGTTGTTCGAATTCAGGTAATCCGGACCTTGGAGGGAGACGGGTTTAAAGTTGTTTCCCATAATGATGGCCTGGCTGCCTGGGAATACCTGGAAGAACTCAGAGAGAGTGGAGAATTGGAAAAAAAGATATTGGCAGTTATTTCTGATATTGAAATGCCACGGATGGACGGCCATAACTTCTGTAGGCGGTTCCGGCAGCAGCCGGCTTATGATAAAATTCCAATTCTTCTTTTTTCTTCAATGATAAACGAAGCGTTGCGGCGAAAAGGAGAAGCTCTTGGAGCAGATGATCAGGTGACCAAACCGGAGCTCGATGAACTGATAGAGCGTATGGAGAAATGTGTTACCAAGCTAAACCCGTAAAGATTTCGGATAGTGGATATGGGATTTCGGATTGATAAAAATGAACCCGTAAAAAGTCTTTTTTTCACCACAGAGGTCACTGAGATCACAGAGAAATCTTTTTTATTACAAGCAGTTACCTCTGTGAACTCTGAGTGCTCTGTGGTTAATTTATAGTTTTTATGAATACGGCAAAAATACTATTCCAATACAAATCCGCAATCCCAAATTCCATATCCGAAATCAAATCAGTCCTATCTCCGCCAATAACATCCTGGCTGTTGCAAAGAGATCATTTTTACCCGACTCTGTTCTGGCCTCAACATAAAATCTGACTTTCGGCTCTGTTCCGGACGGCCTGATCATCAGCCAGCTGTTATCGTCGAGGATGAGTTTCATTCCGTCTATGTCAATTACCTGGCTGATGGTCCTCTCATTTGAACCAACTTTTATTTTTACGCCTACAGCATATTTTTCAAGACCTGCCAGGGTTTGTTTGAGGTCATCTCCCTGTTGACTGACCACAATGCCATCTTTTTCCGGATAGTAAAAACCAAATTCTTCCCTTATTTTAATAAGATAATCACCAATGTTCTGATTGCGGTTGAGCATCATGTCAAGGGCCAGGATAAGCCCGATATAGCCATCTTTTTCAGGGGTGTGGCCAATGACGGTAATTCCGTCTGATTCTTCAAAGCAGACAAGCGCTTTGTCTATAACAGGCTTGAATTCTTTAAATCCGACTTTTGGTTCAAACACTTCTTCGCCAAATCCTTCAGCAATAGAATTAGCAAAATTACTTGTCGCGACGGTCTTGGCAACAAGACCTTTTTTTGCCTTGCCCTCATGAAGATAATGATAGGCCATGGCCCCAAACAAATTCATATTTATTTCAGTCGTACCGTCCGTGAAACGGATACGATCGCCGTCAGGATCAAGGATCACGCCTAATTTTAATGATTCCGGTCGTTCCTGCAGGGTATTGATAACATTTTGCATATTCTCACTAGAAGGCTCGGGAGCAACACCGCCAAATGTTGGGTCATCATTATCTCTGAGCAAAATTAACCTATCGGTATCGATATTATTAAAGAGGCTGCGTATATGGATTCTGCTTGCACCGTGAACAGAATCAACCGCGACTACACAATTAGTATTGTCAGCAAACATTTCAATAATGTGATCATAGTCAAGACCATGCCTGGAAATATTTTTTCTCACCAAGGCTTTCCATAAATCAAGAGCATCAATCGGCTGAATCAGATCAGGATTTGGATTGATTGAAATCGGTGTGTCATCATCAACGATTTTTCGGGTAAATGATGTGATTTTGTCAGTAATAATAGGAGCTGCCGGCCCCCCGTCTGCGGCATTAAATTTAAAACCACCGTATTCCAGGGGATTATGGCTCGGGGTCAAGTTGACGGAAAAGGCTGCATGCAATTCGAGAACAGCCGCTGAAAGGGCTCCTGTGGTGGATTCACCTGCATAATGAACGGTGAAGCCGTTTGTTGTGAGTATGTCGGTTACTGAGTCCGCTAGAAGTTTTCCGCCAAAACGATTGTCATGGCCGATAACGCATCCACGTCTCTGGGCTTCAGACAGTGATGAAACTCCTAATGCCTTAGCAAGTTCCTGATTATTTTTGAGACTCTCATATACAGAAACTATTGCCTGGGTAACTTGTTTGATCGTTTTACAAGTCAGATCTTTGCCAAGAATTCCTCGCCATCCTGATGTCCCAAATTTTATTTCCCTCATAGGACGTTTTATGCTGGTTTTAATTTCATCAGCAACCCTTACGTATAGTTCGTCAATTTCATTTTGCCAGTAGAGATAGTCGTCACTCTTTTCAGGATAGGAGTTCCTCCTTGCAACCATATTTTTGATAACAGCAAAGTAGTCGTTAGACGAATGATCATTCGTGTCAATATCCTGTAACAGCGTGGAAACTTCCTGTGTTCTCATAGGGGCCCCTTTCAGTTGAATGTAAATAACTGTTCAGCTCAGTGGTTTTAGCTATTTTCCCGTTATGTCGCTGAATAGTTGCGAATGTAGAAAGAAAATGCTCAGGCAGATTA
>JAUWDC010000080.1 GCA_030608985.1 Desulfobia sp.
CTTTCTGCAGAACCTGGGGTACAGTGTTTTGCTTGCTGTTGACGGAGATGAGGCGATACGCAGGTATATGGCCAACAGGGAGCATATACGTTTGGTAGTACTTGATGTGATGCTTCCCAAGAAAGACGGGCGAGAGGTCTATGACACACTGAAGGCACAGGATAAGGATGTATCTGTGTTGTTCATCAGCGGATCAACAAATGACGTCCTTGCAGAAAAAAGGATATTAGGCCCCGATATTAATTTTCTAGCCAAACCTCTTGATATGAAAGTGTTTAGGAAGAAAATTCAGGAGATACTGCGTTCTGATACCGCGCAAGGGCATAAGTTTCATTTGAGCAGACAAGCTGCTCAACTCAGCTTTAACCCTCCTTCCCCTTGAAGGTGGAGATGAAGCGTTTGAGTACTGAAAGGTCGTCAGCGTCATGTTCAAGAAAGAAAACGCCTGTTTTGTAAAGGCCTTTCTGTCCCTCATGGCAATGAATAATTTTGCCTCGAACATGAATAATGTCATCTTCCAACGCAACCTCAAGGGTCAGGGTATTGTTGGGAGTGTTATGGCAGGTTGTCTCGAGAAGAATTCCGTTCTCCGAGATATTCAATGTGCGGCCCATACCCTCCTGAAGCACAACACCGTTCGCATCTTCACACACGTACGAAAGGTTGAGAGATTCATAGCGCGGATTCTTTCTTTGTTCCTCTGACATAGGTGTCTCCTGGTTTATTCGTGATAAGGTAGATTCGACAAGTCTGTAGGGCTGCAGAGATTTTCAGGCTTTTGAGCAACCCGACCACAGTTGAGACACATGTAGTTTGGAACCTCAACAAGTTCTTTTATTTCCTGATATTTTTGTTGCTCAGCCAGTGCACAAATATGTACCTGATGATCACCCATACATTTTTTTTCTTCCATGATTTTCCTTTTTCTCACTTGTTGACGTCTTCGTAAAAAGTCTTTTTTTTACCACAGAGCACACAGAGCCCACAGAGAAATCTTTTTTATTACAATTAGTTACCTCTGAGGTCTCTGTGTGCTCTGTGGTTAATTTATAGTTTTTATGACTTCATCAGTTGTTAATTGTTTTCCATACACCAGGCATACGCATTTTGGAACATTTTAATCCATGGTGAGACAGTAATGGTTTTCTTCATCTCCTCAGGGAGCCAATGGGCCTGCCAGGCAAGGAAGGATCTCTCAGGGTGCGGCATCATTGCAAGGTGACGGCCGTCAGGAGAACAGAGTCCGGTAATACCTTGCGGAGAACCATTGGGATTAAATGGATATTTTTCCGTTGGCGTTCCGCTGTCGTTAACATACGCGACTGCAACCATATTTTTTTCTTTTACTTCGAGCAAGGTTTTGGGATCCGGGAAGTGCAGTTTGCCTTCACCATGGTCAACGTGGATACCAAAGACGAGATCCTGCATTCCCTGCAGCATAATGGCTTTACTGTCCAGTACCTTGACCGTTGCCCAGCGTGACTCAAAACGGCCTGAAGTATTCTGAATAAAACGTGGTTGTTTTTCTGGATCCATTCCCTGCCACGGGACCCAGCCTAGAAGACCAAAAAGCTGGCAACCGTTGCAGACACCGAGTGAGAAGGTATCTGGGCGGTTATAAAAATGTGTAAACATCTTGTGGAGTCTGTCGTTAAATCGGATAGTGGCGGCCCACCCCTTGGCACTTTCAGGCACATCAGCATAGGAAAATCCGCCCACTGCAGCCAGCCCCCTGAAGCCATCCAGGGAAATATGCTCTTCGAGCAAGTCTGTCATGGTAACGTCCCATGGCTCAAAACCGGCAGCATAAAAGGCAGAAGTCATTTCCCGGTCGGAGTTGCTACCTTCATCACGTAGAATTGCCACCCGGGGTTTGTCTGATTTTGTCAGAATTGTTTCCGGAGTTTTCTCCGGCATAAAGCTGAGATGATACTGGGGAGCTTCCCGGTCAAAAATAGAATCTTTCTCATCCCGGGCACAGACTGGGTTCACCTGGTGCAGTTCAAGCTGGTAGCTGGTTTCTTCCCACCACTGGCGAAGAAGCCGCATATCTTCATCCAACACCACCTCAGTATTATAACTAATGGTAAGCTGTTTTTCTTTCTTTGTTCTGGCAATGGTTTCACAGCCCAACCCTGATTTAGCCAGCATTGACAGTACAGTCGGCATATGGCTGTCCAGACATTCAAAGACCAGACCAAGCTCTTCGGAAAAGAGAGCTTCAAGGGCAGAGTCCCTTCCCCGCATGGTAACATCAAGGCCGCAATTGCCGGAAAAGGCCATCTCGAGGAGGGTTGTAATCAGGCCGCCATCACTTCGGTCATGGCCGCTGAGAATATGGCCCTGGGCAATGAGTTCCTGCACAGCCATAAAAGTACTTTTTAACACGTCCGGATCGTCCACATCAGGAGATTCGTTGCCAAGCTGCTTGTGAGTATGGGCCAAGGCAGAACCGCCCAGACGATTTTTATCTCCCCCCAGGTTGATAAACAGTAAACTACTTTCCCCTGGCCTTTTGATATCAGGGGTTACAACTTTGGTAATATTCTCCATGGTGGCATATACTGAAATAACCAGCTCCCGTGGAGATTTAACTGTTTCATTGCCAACGCGGGTAGCCATCGACAGGCTGTCCTTGCCACCATCCACAGCTACGCCGAGGGATATCATGACATCGCGCATGGCATCAGCAGCGTCATACAATGCAGATCCTTCACCTGCAAGTTTGGGTGCCCACATCCAGTTTGCCGAACATTTTACACCGTCCAGGCTATCAATCTTTGCCCACACAAGATTCGTCAGGGCTTCACCAACCGACATTCTTGCTCCTGCCCTGGGATCAACCAGCATCTTTATGGGTTGTTCACCAATGGCTGTGGCTGCACCGCTGAGACCGAAATGACTTTGGGCAATCACCGCTACGTCACTTACAGTGAGCTGCAGAGGTCCGCAGCATTGCTGCTGGGCGATGAGGCCGGTAACACAACGATCCACTTTGTTAGTCAGGAAGCGTTTTGAGCCGACAGAAACGAGGCGCAGGACATCATAAAGAGCTTGTCTGACAGTCAGGTCAGCAGGCAGGTCCAGGGGGGAGAGTTGCGGGGCAAGGCGGTTATCCGTAAATGTTTTCTGGGGAATATTTCCTAAAACTTCCTCAAGTTCAAGATCTTCGGGAGTGGAGTCATCTTTTTCATCGTAGACCACGAAACGCATGTCGCCGGTCACTTCGCCCAACACCTCACAATTCACCTTTTCCCGGACACATATTTCCTGGAATTTTTCAATATTTTCCGCCCTGATTAAAAAACCGTTTCGCTCCTGGAACTCCGCAACGTATATTTCAAGTACAGACATGGTGGGGTCGCCCACATTTATTTTTCGAATGCCTATACGGCCACCTGCCTTTTCGACGAGTTCTTTCAATACGTTACCGGGACCACCGGCCCCCTGGTCATGGATAACATCGACGAGTGTTTTGTCACCCATTTCGTTACATGCCCTGATAACGCGGTTCATCTTTTGTTCCATCTCAGCGTCACCACGCTGGACAGCATTAAAATCAAGGTCTGCAACGTTATCGCCCTGGAGCATGCTGGATGCTGCCCCGCCGCCAAAGCCTACTCGGTAGGCCGGGCCTCCCACCTGGACAATGAACATGCCCTTTTCTGCTTCGGCTTTTTCTGTGTGGCGGCTGTCTATCTGGCCTATACCGCCGGTAAACATTATTGGTTTCAGATATCCCCAACGTTCGCCACTGGGCAGGCGCATGTCAAAAGAACGGGTGAACCCCTGTATCATGGGCTCACCAAATTTATTGCCGTAGTCAGAAGCACCATTACTGGCTTCAATCTCTATTTCCAGGGCTGTCGCCAAGTTGGACGGGCAGTTGTAATTTTCTTCCCAGGGAAGCTCGTAGCCGGGGATATGAAGGTTTGCTACACAGTAGCCTGTTGTTCCCGCTACGACAAAACCACCCTTACCAGTCCCCTGGACATCACGGATTCTCCCGCCGGTACCTGTCTCAGCTCCAGGAAATGGGGCAACACCCGTTGGGAAATTATGGGTTTCGGCCGTGAAAATAATGTGATAGCAGCAAGGCTGCATGGAAAATGGTGAGGGCTCACCCGGCTGCATCGGAAGAATAGTTTTTATATCTCTTCCTGTTATGCCGCTTGAATTGTCCTTGAAAGCAATAACACTGTTATCCGGATTCGCTTCCAGGGTGGCCTGGACAATCTCCATTAAGGTTTCTTGTTTTTCTTCACCGTCAAGAATATGTTTGCCGCGGAAAAATCCGTGTCGGGAATGTTCACTGTTGGCATTATTAAGGTCCATAATCTCAACAATGGTGGGGTTGCGGCCATGTTTTTTGACAAAGTAATTGTAGTAGAAATTTCGGTCCCATTCATCCATGGAGATGCCGGGTATTTCCTGTAATCCGTCCGGTCCTTTGCCGATAAGGTCGATATCGTATACAGCTTCAGGCTCAACACCTGTTTCAAATGTAGACAGTGGTTTCGGGTAGACACATTCCGTCATCCTGTCATGATTCTTTTCGGTAAAGTCGTTTATATCCAGCTCGTCAGGAACTAAGTATCTTCGTGATCGCTCAACTCTGCTGATCTTATCGAGGCCGGTAGCACGACAGATAGAGACCATGTTTGATGACCAGGCAGTGGCAAAGTTAAGCCGGGGCCCAACTTCCACAACCCGGTCTCCCTGGAAATATGGGGATTGGTTGACAGTATTTTCTATAAAGCCGTCAGCGAAGAGAAGTCGTAGCTGGGAGAGCTCATCCTCTGTCAGCAATTCAGAGGATTCAATATTAAAACAGTAGGCCATGTTCTCATCAATTTTTCTGTAGAGACGGCTGATAACTTTACCCATTCCTGCACCTTTTTTTGGGATTATGAACTTTGAAAAAGAGAATGTTTTTCGTGAAAATTTTTCAGGGGATTATAACGGGAAAATTCAATTTTTGCGATACAGATACGGCTCTTTGGAGAAATTACTTATTGAGTAACTATTCAGCGCAATAACCAAGGTTCGGCCCCTATTCCAAAAATAATCTCAACAACGAATATCGAACAAGGAATTATGAATGTCGAAGTATGATGTTTACATTTGATTAGTTCATCCTTACTTCACTATTCGACATTCTTTGTTCGATATTCTGCGGTTCAAAAACAATATTGCCATATGGCGACATACCATGCTGAAATCATAACAAAATTACAAGAAAAAGCCGTAAACTGTTACCTTATTAAAGTGCCTTGACTGCGCTTATCAGTTCATCCAGGGTTGTATATTTTTGTAGCTGCTCCTGGGAAATAGCTGTTTCAAGTGGATCAGCATCCCTGAGAACAACCGGATAATCTAGTTTCATGTCATATTTTTCTTCGAACTCATCTCTATGTAAGAACTTCATGTCAATAGCAGAATTTTCTCTGAATTCTTTCCACTTTTTATTTTCGGAGAAGGTGTCGAAGGTCATTTGGCACAAATTACAGGAATAGGTCTCCGGATTGACTATCTTGTGGCCAATATCCAGCAGTGTGCTTACATATCCACTGTCAGCGTTATACACAAAGATCAGTTTCATAGGTATCTCCTGCATCAGCCGGTTTAGTCTGTTTTGGTAAAAACACGGTGATTTGCACCGCAGACAGGGCATTTCTCCGGCGCTTCATCTTCACAGGTATAGCCGCATGTGGCACAGACGTAGTAGTCTGTCTCAGGCAGATTGTCGAGATTATCCAATGCCTTCTGGTAGAGGTCGGCATGGCCTTTCTCAACTTCATTGGCAAAGGTAAATGTTCGTATTGCCGCCTTATGCTCCTCGGCCTTGGCTTCTTCAATCATGGCGGGATACATGTTCTTGAATTCATGGCTCTCACCGGCAATAGCCTCTTTGAGGTTTGCGGCTGTATCGTTGATAGCCTTTAAGGCCCTGAGATGTGCATGGGCATGTATGGTTTCGGCATGGGCTGCAGCGCGGAAAAGCTTGGCAACCTGTTTATGCCCTTCCCTGTCCGCCTTGTTGGCAAATGCGAGATATTTACGGTTTGCCTGTGATTCACCGGCAAAGGCTTCCCAAAGGTTTTTTTCGGTTTTGCTCATGGTTTTATCTCCTCTGTTTTT
>JAUWDC010000203.1 GCA_030608985.1 Desulfobia sp.
GCAGCATCTGCCATGCTACTTACCAATTCACTCTTATTCATTCTCCTTCCTCCTCTTTAGTTTTGGCGTTTTTCACCGTAAAACTTATTTTGGCTTGTAAGCCCTAGAACTCTCTATGTTAGAGCCGGTTTAATAGAACACGAATAGATTGTCAAACAAAAAAACATAAATGGGCCAAAAGACCTACGAAAACAGGGTTTGCAACAAAATGACACTGCTTTTGTTTACCCAACTCTTGCAGAAAAATCAAGCAGGACTTTGCCATGAGAAAAATTTAAGAAGAAAGAAGTAATTTGTTTACGGAGATCGTTATCTTCCATAAGACCAAAATCTTTTTCATGTATTGCGATGACAACTCCTTGCTGTTCAAACCTGACCCGGCATGCTTGAAATCCCAAGTCAGATAAAAAACGTTCCCCCAAAGCAACTCTTTCCAGCTCATCCATATTGATAGGGGTTCCTATAGGAATTCGTGTTGCCAGACATGATTCGGAAGGAAGGTCCCAAGTGGAAAGACCAAGTATTCTGCTTAGGGAGCGAATCTCTTTTTTAGTCAGTGATACTTCAACCAGCGGTGTTTTGATGCGAAGTTCTTGCAAAGCCTTGAGCCCAGGGCGATCCTGGCTAAGATCATCAACATTCGTTCCATCAACAAGCCGATAACCTCTTGGTACAGCTTCGGCAAAAACTTTATAAATCTCCCTCTTGCACCAATAACATCGCCTTGGGGAGTTGACTGTAAAACTTTGCCAGGATAGTGGTGAAATGTCAACCACTTTTACTGTACAGCCAAATTCCTGAACCCGTGACAATGCACCGTCTACAGTCTCCGGCTTTTGTAATACGGATCTGGCAAAAACAGCAATAACATTGTCGAAACCAAGCGAATCAACAGCCGCTTTCAACAACAGCGTACTATCGACACCGCCGGAATAGGCGACAGCAATTTTTTCAGCCTTTTTTAAAAGAGCACACAGCTGCCGGTATTTGGATTCCAAGTCTGTTTGTAAGTAAATATTCGGTTTGATGCCGGAAAATAGCCAGTATGAAAGTCTCTCACAGAGTCCGCAGAGGCACAGAGAGAATACAAAAATAATCTCTGTGAACTCTGTGCCTCCGTGAGAGCTTAACTTTTATTAGTTCGTTGTGACACCTTGTCTTGGTATTACTTATCCGGAAGTGTTGTCACAGGGGTTGTCAACTCGAAATCACCCTTTTCAATCCAGCTTTTCAGAGTTTCAGCAATTTCTCTTGCCCGAACAACACTGGAAAGAGGAGCTGTGACCACTTTCTTGCCGTTGACTTCAATGTGGCCGCTCTTCAGCTGCGCATAACTCACTTCTCCATAATTCCTTGCTACACCGTGGGGATAGTCGTAGGAATAATCTACTATCTGAGTAAACAGCTCTTCATCAGATACACCGGTATAACGCGCCATTTCCTCATTAAGAATAGGAATAGGAATACCAATTCCAACTGCCATGGTGGCCCCATATCCCTGCATACTTATACCCTTGAGCCAGCGCGGACTCATCTGCTTAAGATCACCCTGCACCATAAGGGTCCCTGCAGGCTTCAGGGGTGTTCCGTTTTCATGGCGGGGGGCCCCTGGATTATGCTGAGTCCCATGCCAGGTAACATACCCTATTCCACCGCCTAGAAAAATTTTCGTGCCAAGTCCTATTGTCTTATACAGCGGATCATTCATAAGAGGACTTAACTGGCCTGCACTGCAATAATTGGCATTTCTACCATGGGGTCGCAATGTCCCCATATATGTATAGATAGTCTTATCGGAGAGATTTACGGCACAATTATAGTTCTGATATGCATTCCTCGGGTTAACCAGCATCGCATAGGGCAGATCCTCCAGGGTGATCTCTTTCTCCATACCCTTGTTTGGATAACAGTCTGTCCCATAACCGACAGCCTTCAGAAGAATTTTCTTGCCGGCCACAAGATCCTCAATAACATGTCCGCCTCCGTAAAGGAATTCCCCGGGAAACACCTTGTTGAGGGGGTCATCTTCAGGAAGTTCAGCAACTCCAAGATAAATATCAACAGCGGCAATTCCAGCGTAGGCTGCCACGTTATTCAACCACACCTTTGAAGCTTTCAGGGTGGGCTGGGAATGACCAAAGTTTAAAAACACACCCGAAGAACACATGGGCGAAAAAGTACCAGTTGTTACCACGTCTACATGTCTGGCAGCGTCCTCAGGGCCCTTGTCGCGGACAATATCTATCATTTCTTCAGCTGTTACAACAACAGCTTCACCAGACTTGATACGCGCGTTTATTTCATCATATGTTTTTATAACTTTATATTCACTCATGATAGCCACTATTACTCCATGACAGAAACTACTTTATGCCCGGCCTTTTCGAGAGCCTCTACAACTGGCTGAGAGTCACATTTTTCCAGCCTGAAATAATGCACTTTACGCCTGGCTGCATGGCTTTCGATAGCAACACTAATTATTTCTCCGCCGCATTCATTTATTATTCTTGTCACTTCCTCCAGACCACCTTTTTTGCTTACAACGACATCTATGCGGGTTGAAGCCTTAAACAACCCCATCACCTCAATAAATGCAGCAAGAATATCTGAGGCCGTAATGATACCCACAAGATTTTTTCTATCTAATACAGGTAATCCTCCAATTTTGTAATCATAGATGAGGCGGGCAGCGGCTTCTATACTTGCATTGGCGTTAATAGTCAGTGGGTTGATAACCATCACCTGATGTACGGGAATATCTTCAACCATGGAAGGGAAGGAAAAATGTCTTAAATCACTCTCGGTAATAAACCCCACCAGACTGTTATCTTCCATTACGGGAAGATGACGGATAGAATGCTTTTTCATCAACTCGGTGGCGCCCTGCAGCAGCGCGTCACGGCTGATGGTTACCGGATTAGACTTCATCCAATTTTTTACTTTCATTATCAAAATTTCCTGTTACTGACCCCGATTGAACGGGATAAGTGCCTTAACAAGAGATGTAAGTATTTTATTTCAATAGCAATCTTTTTATTTCTTGTTATTTTTTTACAAAACAAGCTGTAAGGCACTAAATAAAGCTTCGCCCTGCATATCAAAAAGCAAAACAAAACACGTGGAACACGTTATGAATTGCCATTCACCGTAGAACACTTTTGTAGATTTTTCAATAAGGAAAAAATTTCTCGTTTCGATTAATAATCAGGTTACTCTTTTGTTTTTTGTTAAGAGTTTTTTTCGCTTTGAGAAAAGGAACATTCGTATTAAATATGTAAAGTTTAGCATCAAATCTAACTTATTCTTACAACCTGACTGAACATCTTATGACTACTGATAATACAAAAGCTCTCCTTGGAGTACGAAACAGGATAGATGAAATTGATGACACGTTCCTGACACTTCTCAAAGAGCGACTACAATGCGCCAAGAAAATTGGTGAACTCAAATCAAAAGAAAACAAAGCAAAATGGGATCCATTCAGAGAAAGGCAAATATACGACAGACTGCTCCGTACTAATGAAGGTATGTTTCCAGAAGTACCTCTACGGTCTATATTCCATGAAATAATTACTACATGCCGCCTCTCCCAAAAGCCTATAGATGTCGCTTATCTTGGGCCTGAAGCCACCTTTTCTCATCTCGCCGGAGTAAAGTATTTTGGTCATTCTGCTGAATACCGTGCCATTGAGACGATAGAAGATATTTTTTATGAGGTGGAACGTGAACGTGTACAGTACGGTATTGTTCCCGTGGAGAACTCAATTGAAGGATCTGTTACCTCTTCACTGGATGCTTTTATGAAAAGCAAAGTCAAGGTATGTGGAGAGGAATATCTCGATATTACTCATAACTTGGTAAACCATTCGGGGGACATAAAGGACATTAAACTAATTGTTTCCCATTCCCAGCCTCTGGCCCAGTGCCGGCAGTGGCTCCGCAAACAGTTGCCAAACAT
>JAUWDC010000200.1 GCA_030608985.1 Desulfobia sp.
CTATCATCCCTCCCAGCATGACAAATTCTCCCTGGGCAAAATTGATAATGCCGGTGGTGTTGTAGATTATGTTAAATCCAATAGCAACTATGGCGTAAATACTACCATAGGTAATACCGGCAAAAAGATACTGAAAAAAGAGTTCCTGGGTCATATTGATTTCAAACGAACTGGATACAAGGTCGGTATGCGGTAAAATAAATATCCCATTTACAATGGGACTGAGCAACAACGACCGGAAAACAATTATATTTCCCGGCCGTTGTTTATGCTGGCGACAATACTTCTAACCCCGAGTGAACGGGACTATTTTCAGTACCCCCTTGAGGGGTATAAGTGCCTCAATAGCAGATGTAACTACTTTATTTTAAAAGTAATCTTTTAATTTCTTGTTATTTTTTTACACGAAATAAGCTGTAAGGCACTAAGTTGATCAGTATGGATTATTTGTCATACAAAACAAATTGCCCATCTTTTACTGTCAGCATTGTAAATGCGTCTATATCAAGACCATTGTGGTCTGCAGGACTAAAATTAAAGATGCCGCCGGTGCCAACAAATCCCTGAAGATTTTCTATAGCATCACGAACTTTTTCGGTATCAGTTGAACCAGCAGCTTTAATAGCTTCGGCAAGTATCATGATAGCATCGTATCCATGGCCGCCAAAGGTGCTTGCAGTTTCAGAAAAGGCTTTTTCATAATCAGCTTTGTATTGTTGCAGGAGGGCTTTCTGGGGGTTGCTCTCTGGGAGGGTGTCGGCAACCAGCAGTCGACCAGCAGGGAATATAATGCCTTCAGCTGCAGCTCCGGCCGCTTCAACATATTTGATGTTCCCAAAGCCATGGCTTTGAAAAAGAGGAACCTCCCAACCTGCCTGTCGCATGTTTTTGGCAACAATGGCCTGGGCCGGGACAATTGACCAGTTAACCACAGCCTGGATGTCTTTGTTGGCTTTAATTTTAGCAACAACAGCACTCAGATCAGTGGCTTTTTTGTCATACACTTCACTTGCGACCACATCAATATTGAATTCAGGAGCAATTTTAAGAAGCTGCGCTTTCCCAGCCTTGCCAAAACCAGTATTCCCTGCCAGTACTGCAATCTTAGAAATGCCCATTTTGTTCATTTCCATGAAGATTTTTTTGACAGCAAAACTGTCTTTCTGGGGAGTTTTAAAGACGTACTTTGCAACCGGGTTGACAATGACCTCTGCAGCACCGCATGAAATCAGGATAGTTTTGCCTTGTTCACAGATGTTTTTGATTTTCATGGTCTCGCCGCTGGTGGACGGTCCAAGAATCGCAAGGACTTTTTCTTCTTCTATGAGCTGCTTGGCAAAGGAAATAGCTTTCTCTGGATTCGCCCCTGAGTCTTTTATAATAAGTTTTATTTTTTTACCCAGCACACCGCCATCGGCATTTATCTTGTCAACCATCATCCGCATGGATCTTGCTTCGGGGCCACCAAGAAATGATGCACCGCCTGTTTCGGCAAGAATGGCACCCACTTTAATTTCTCCAGCCTGGACAATGCCAGGAGTATAGAGAAATAATGAAACTGCCCACAATGTTAATACTGATAGGCTTAGAGTAACTAATTTTTTCATTTGATTCCTTCCCCCCTTTGTTAATAGTGATTCATTAATCAAGTAGAAAATACGAACAACAAGATTTGCTTTCAACTGGATAAAAGAAAATCAATTCGTAATTTTTAACCCCGAGTGAACGGGACTCGTTTCAGTACCCCCTTGAGGGGGTATAAGTGCCTTAACGGCAGGTGTAACTGGTTTATTTCAAAATTTTTTTATATATTTCTTGTTATTTTTTACACAAAATAAACTGTAAGGCACTAAATAGCGTATACTTCCTCACCGGACAGAATGCGCACTCCGGCTTTATTCAGTGTTTCTATTGCAATATCAGTTTCGTCAAAGCGAAAAATAATAAGGCCGGTCTCCCCACTTCTCTGGGTGAAGGCATACATATATTCAATATTAAGCCCCCCATCCTTGATTTGTTTGAGAACACTGGCAAGACCACCTGGCTGGTCAGGTACCTCTATGACGACGACATGGGTTTTCCCTACGGTAAATCCTTCATCCCGGAGAGCCTGGCAGGCACTTTCGGTGTCGTTGACGATAAGGCGGAGAATGCCGAAATCTGCGGTGTCGGCAAGAGACATAGCCCTGATATTAATCCCCTTCTGCGCCAGAATAGAGGTGATTTCAGCCAAACGGCCGGATTTGTTTTCTAAAAAAATAGCAATCTGTTCTACTTTCATAACTAATCCCCAACAGAATAGGTTACATTTTTCGGTTGTCTATAACACGTTGAGCCTTGCCTTCACTACGCTGGATTGATTTTGGTTCAACGAGTTTGATTCGGCAGGACACGCCTAGAAGATCCTTGATGTCATACTGGATTTTTTTAGACAATGCTTCCAGTTTCTTAATTTCATCGGAAAAAACAGCCTCACTTACCTCAACCTGGACTTCCATTGTGTCCATGTTCCCCTCTCGTTCCACAATGATCTGGTAGTGGGGCTCAACACCTTCAATACTGACAAGCACATGCTCAATTTGTGAAGGGAAGACATTGACCCCTCTAATGATGAGCATGTCATCTGAACGGCCAGTTACTTTTTCCATTCGGTAAAAGGTGCGGCCACAGATACACGGATCCGTCAGTAATCTGGAGAAATCTTTTGTCCTGTAACGAATCACAGGAAATGCTTCCTTGGTCAGTGTTGTAAAGACCAGCTCTCCTTTTTCACCGAGCGCAAGGGGCTCAAAGGTTTCCGGGTCAACAATTTCCGGCAGGAAATGGTCTTCCATTATATGGAGTCCGCTTTGTCTTTCATGACATTCTGCAGCGACTCCAGGACCTATGATTTCACTTAATCCATAGATATCTATGGCTTTAATGCTCAGTTTTTTTTCGATTTCTTCCCTCATGTTTTCACTCCAGGGTTCAGCGCCAAATACACCAATCCGGAGAGCAAGGTCTGAGGGGGAAACACCCATGTCAGCCATTGTGTCAGCAAGGTTGAGTGCATAGGAAGGAGTGGAGAGCAGAACGGTTGCCTGGAAATCACGCATAATGGTTATTTGTCGTTTCGAGTTGCCTCCAGAGACAGGAACAACTGTGGCCCCAAGATTTTCAGCTCCATAGTGGGCACCCATGCCACCGGTGAAAAGACCATATCCATATGAGTTATGAATAATATCTTTACTGGTGGCCCCTGCGGCAGCAAGGGTCCGGCTCATCAGGTTTGCCCAGAGTTTGATATCTCGCTTGGTGTAACCAACAACGGTGGGCTTGCCGGTTGTTCCCGATGAAGCATGAATGCGAACAATACGTTCTAAAGGGACGGTGAAAAGACCAAAGGGATAATTTTTTCTCAAATCTTCCTTGGTCGTAAATGGGAGCTTGTTGATGTCAGCCAATGCTTTGATATCACCTGGCGCAACATGTGCTTCATCCATTTTAGCCCGGTAATAAGGAACCGTAGCATAAACCCGTGCAATCTGGTCTTGAAGTCGCCTTAACTGCAGGGGTTCCAATTCCTCACGTGGCATTGTTTCATGTTCTTCATCCCACATCATGATTTGTTCTCCTTGCTTGTAATTTTTCTTCCCTCTAAAAATGCCTGGATGTTTTCATCGATTTTCCGTGGCACCCGTTTTTTCAAGACGTCGAGGAAAACTTCTTCCTCAACGGGCAGGAAAGTTGATAAGGCCCCAACCATTGCAAGATTGGCACTTCGTATCTCACCGACACTTTTTGCAATGGCAAAACCATCCACGGGAAACGTGGCGATATTACGTTTTTCCAGCTCTTCAAGAAGACCTGTGGGATATGGGATTTTGCCGATGGCGACCATTGGAGGGTCAATATGGTGGGTATTGACGATAACCTTGCAGGCCTTCTTGTAAAAAGGCAGATAGCGTACAGCCTCCATCATTTCAAAGGCAACAGTAATATCCGCCT
>JAUWDC010000082.1 GCA_030608985.1 Desulfobia sp.
TGACTTAATCCCCTCTTTTGACTGCTGAATCAGGGCGTTGGATAACCATCCATGTTCTCATGGCAAGTCTGCCACTCTCTTTCAACCTGCCGGATACAGTAATCCTGCTGATATGTCTCATCAGCGGCTTATCGTTATTGATATACACAGAATTGCCCTCTACAACTGCAGGTTTCCAGCCAAGACCACTCACGTAAATACCGAGTGTTCCGGGAACATATAGATTCACATCTTTCACTGTACAGCCAAAGCGCGATACGAAAGGATGTGACAATGCTGTTGGCGGTGGATCCATATCTTTTACAGGCATATCTACACGATTCAGAACCTCTTCAAAATGCTCTATGCCGGACCATTCATTGCCCAGGATAGGTTCCCTTGGGATAAGCATTAAGTCTGAATCAAGGCTTACTGATCCAGGGTCTTGACTCATAATCGCCTCATAACCAATGGATAAGGCTTCTTCCAGGACGATTGAATTATACTCACCATAGGGAATAGCAAAAAATCGTGGTTTTTCCCCCAACTGTTCCGATAAAATGCGGCTCCCTTTCAACAAGTCCTCATGAATCCATGTTCTGTATTGTGATTCATCCATATTTTTCGGCCAATCACCGAGGCGATGATGAGAATAGGAATGGTCCTGGAAATCAACACCGTCAGCCTTCATTTTCCTAATTTCACTCCAACTCAGTATATCCTTATAGTTTTTGTCTGTTGCTTTAACATACAGAAATACAGTGAAAGGATATCCGTATGACTTCAGTATTGGCCAGGCGACATCATACACACTCTTGTAGCCATCATCGATTGTGATAACAACGGCTTTGGGGGGTAACGGCTGCCGATTTTTAATGGAAAAAATCAGCTCCTGCAGAGAGATAACCTGATAATTATTTTTCTTGAGGTATTCCATCTGCTCTTTAAATCGGGCAGTTGGAACATTCGTGGTTGGATATCTGTCATCACCAAATCGATGATAGATCAATACAGTAACTCCAGGATCGGCATTATGGTCTGTCTTTTCCTCTGCGGAGACAGAAAAAGGAGCAAAAACAAACATGATAATTAACATTAACAATACGAAACATCTCACTGTAATAATGTATTTATTGAACAAAGTTCTCACATAGTGCTCCTTGAAAATGATTTGCAAAGAAACCAGAAAGTTGGTACTGACAGCTTCATACCATAATTTAGTGCCTTACAGCTTGTTTTGTGTAAAAAATAACAAGAAATTAAATGGCAGCTTTTTACAATAAAAGCTGCCATTACCCTTAAGGCACTTATCCCGTTCTCTCGGGGTACAGACGAATTACACACGGAGGAAATAACACATGATCTCAAAATTTCGTACACTGTCTCTTCTTGCAGCCATGCTTCTTATTTTGCCAGTGGCAATAAGCCAGGCTGAATCAACGGAATCCACAGCTGATATCATCATGGAAACATCCATGGGAACCATTACAATAGATCTTTTTGATGATAAGGCTCCTATTACCTGTAAAAATTTCAGAGCCTATGTAAATGAAGGTTTTTTCAACGGCCTGATTTTTCACCGGGTTATTCCAGGCTTTGTTATTCAAGGTGGAGGATTTGAGCCGGGGTTGAAGAAGAAACAAACACATCCGCCCATCCTGAACGAAGCGGATAACGGTTTAAAAAATCTACGTGGCACACTCTCCATGGCAAGAACGCAAGATATTTTCAGCGCCACCAGCCAATTTTTCATCAGCCTTGTTGATAACAAAAGTTTAGACCACAGAGGAAAAACTCCCAGTGGCTATGGCTATGCTGTTTTTGGTAAAGTCACACAGGGAATGGATATTGTTGACAAAATTGCAGCAGTACCCACTGGAACGAAAAGAAACTTCAGGGATGTGCCGGTACAGGATGTTGTAATGCTGAAGGTCTACGAAAAAAAATAACTACTATCCAGTCTCAGGCAATGAACAATAGAAATTTTTCATTGCTTGAGATCTACTGGAATCACTTCTTGTCGGGAAAAAGCGGCAGGGGCTTCGGCCCCTCCTTTTCCAGAATATCGTCTTTCTTTTTGGCAGCCAGTACCCCGACCCGCCGAACACCCCTGGTTGACACCCTTTTCCCAAGGGCAGCTGCCCCTTTTATCAGAAAACTCTGGAGTTCAAAATCCTCGTAATTGCTCCTGGCACGCTTGGACGGTTTGTAATATACCCGCACCCTCCCCTCCTCTCCAATGGAGAGAAATTGAATAACCGATTTTTTATGTTCAGGGAATAATCGGTATTCCTTATCAAGGATAAATTTTGGGGTTGTAAATCGTTTTACAAAAGATAAATTCTGCTCTCCATTCCTGTAAATAATATTAAAGGTTAATTTCTCTTCATACTTACCAACCCAGCAGAGATCTCGGCCTACAAATACTTTATCCGCAACATTTATGACCTGGTATAACCCATTATTAAAAATTAGAAGAATTTTATCATACTCTGAGCAGGGGAAAGAAATATCAGTATCCGTCTGGACTTGATGTCCAAGAAAACCATCCTTATTATAGCCGACCGTCAGGTTTGACAAGGCAACCTTACGAGCCTCAACTTCATCAAAGGTTCGCAAACGGGTATGCCGAGGATAGAGATGACCATATTTTTCGAGAAGTCCGTCAATATACGCTATGGTGTATCCAACCATATCTTTGAGTTCCTTTTCAACCTTGCGGATTTTCTTCTGGACCTCTTTAATATCTTTTTGTTTCTTATTGATATCGTAACGGGAAATTCGCCGGATACGGATTTCAAGAAGACGCTCAATGTCTTCTTTGCTGATATCCCTGACTAATTTATCCCTGAATGGCAGAAGTGCTTCTTCGATGGTAGAGAAAACAAGTTTATAGGTAGTACACTCTTCAATCTTCTTATAGAGTCGCTCTTCGATAAAAATCTGTTCCAGGAGGTGGGCATGAAGTTTCTCCCTCAACCGGTCGCGCTCAATGGTCAATTCTGTTTCAAGATCCCGAATCAATTTGTGGGTATTGCTCTCAAGTACTTCTGAAACAGATATATTAACAGGCCTGCTATTACGTATAACTGTGAGATTGGGGCTTATAGAAACTTCGCAATCAGTAAATGCATAGAGTGCTTTAATGGTTTCATGGGCATAGACACCGCGGGCAAGCTTAATTTCCAGTTCAACTTCTTCCGCAGTAAAATCATTGATAGATTGGATTTTTATCTTCCCTGTCTTGGCGGCTTTTTCAATACTTTCCATCAATGACAGTGTTGTCGTGGTGTAGGGAATTTCTTTAATGAGAATAGTTTTTTCATTTTTTTCGACAATTTTAGCTCGGCATTTCAGCCGGCCATTGCCATCCGCGTAACCAGAAATATCCAGCTCACCACCCTGAAGGAAATCAGGATAAATTTCAAAAGGCTCTTCTATGAGTATCTTCTTTTGTGATTCAAGAAGTTCAACAAAATTATGGGGCATTATTTTTGTTGCCATTCCAACAGCGATGCCCTCAACTCCCTGCAACAGCAATAAAGGAAGCTTGGCAGGAAGGCAAACGGGCTCCTGCATTCTTCCATCATACGAATCAACAAATTCAGTCAGATCTTTGTTGAAAAGAGCTTCTTTAGCTAGTGGAGAAAGTCGACATTCTATATAACGGGCAGCAGACGCACCATCACCGGTAAAAATATTGCCAAAATTCCCTTGGCGCTCAATGAGAAACCCTCTATTTGCAAGATTAACAAGTGCCCCGAAAATTGACTGATCTCCATGGGGGTGCAGTTTCATGGTTGCACCAACGACATTGGCAACCTTGCAGAACCTGCCGTCGTCCATATTAAACAACGTCTGCATTATTCTACGCTGTACTGGTTTTAAGCCATCTCCCACATCAGGAATAGCACGTTCCTTTATAACGTAGGATGAATATTCAAGAAAATTTTTATTGAAGAGCTGATGCAGCTCGCCGTAATCGGTTACTATTTCCATTTCAAACTAGATGATCCATGATGAAGGATTTTCTGTCAGGAGTATTTTTCCCCATGTAAAAGCTGAGCAATTTAGGAACATTACTCAAACGATCAATGCTCACCTGCTGCAGGCGCATCTTCTCGCCTATAAACTGTTTAAACTCTTTTGGGGAAATTTCACCTAACCCTTTAAACCTAGTGATCTCCACCTGCTTGTGTGCCTTTCCTCTCCCTTTCAGATTTTTTTCAGCAGCTAATTTTTCCTTTTCTGAATAGCAATATCGTGTTTCTTTTTTATTTCTTACCCGAAAAATAGGTGTTTCCAGAATAAATATATGCCCACGTTTGACAAGATTTTCATAATAATGGAGGAAAAAGGTAAGCAAAAGGTTTCTGATGTGAAGCCCGTCAACATCTGCATCCGTGGCAAGAACTATCTTGTCATATCGAAGGTTGCTCAACGAATCTTCAATATTCAAGGCACGCATCAGGTTGTACATTTCATCGTTTTTATAAAGAAGAGCCATGGATTGCCCATAGACATTCAGAGGTTTCCCTTTCAAGGAAAAAATTGCCTGGGTCATAGGGTCGCGGGCAGAGACGATAGAACCTGAAGCAGACTGCCCTTCGGTAATGAAAACCATGTTATCTCGACCAGGCTTTGATGGCTTGTCCTTAGTAGGATGATACTTGCAATCCTTGAGCTGTGGAACCCTGATCACAACTTTTCTTGATTTGACTTTCGCTTCTTTTCTTACCTGCTGTAATTCTTTACGGACTTTTTCGTTCAGTTGGATTTTATCTATTAGTATTTCCGCAACATCTGTATGTTTATACAGATAATCACAGACAAAATCCTTCACCTTGCTCACAATAGAGCCGCGAATTTCAGTGTTGCCCAGCTTGTTTTTGGTCTGCGACTCAAAAATAGGATCCTTCACCTTGACGGCAATCGTACCGACAATACCTTCCCTTACATCGTTACCTGAAAATTTCGTCCCTGCAAATTCGTTGACGCCTTTGAGAATTCCCTCCCTGAAGGCGGAAAGATGGGTTCCCCCTTCATTGGTATAGGTGCCATTGACAAACGAAAAATAATTTTCTCCATAGCCGGCAGTATGGCACAGTGCAAATTCAAGAGTGTCATCCTTGCCATATAAAGGAACATACAATTGACCATCTTCAACTTCATTATCAAGAAGGTCGAGTAAACCGTTAGAAGAATGAAAGCATTCTTTATCAAGGTACAGCTTCAGCCCTGCATTGAGGTAGGCATAACGCCAAAGACGTTTCCGAATAAAATTTTCCTGGTAATGAAATTCTTCGAAAACATCTCCATCAGGATAAAATTCAACGAGCGTCCCGTTCTTTTCTTTACTTTCCCCTTTTTCCAGCTTGAGGAGCGAGCCATTTGAAAAAATTGCCTTGGTAAAATGCCCTTCACGAAAGGAAGTAACAACAAAATCTTCTGACAGGGCATTGACGGCTTTTGTGCCAACACCGTTCAGCCCAACAGAAAACTGAAAAACGTCGGTGTTGTACTTGGCGCCTGTATTAATAACGGACACACATTCCACGAGTTTACCAAGAGGAATGCCCCTACCGAAATCGCGAATGGTGACTCGTTGATTATCCTGGACTCCTATATTAATTCTTTTTCCGGCGCCCATAATAAATTCATCAACGCCATTATCGACAATTTCCTTTAACAGAATGTAGATACCATCATCAGGATGGGAGCCGTTTCCAAGACGGCCTATATACATCCCAGGTCGGAGACGGATATGCTCAAGGGAGCTCAGGGTTTTTATTTTCGTTTCATCGTAAACAGTTGCAGCTGACATATGTGACTTACAAAAGGGGAATAACCCCGAGTGAACGGGATAAGTGCTTTAACAGTAGATATAAATATTTTATTTCAAAAATAATTTTTATTTCTTGTTATTTTTTACACAAAATAAGCTGTAAGACACTAAATATTATCGGTTACGTTCAATACAAGATGGAAACAAACACGTATGAACGGTTTAAAAAATACATAAACGTCTTTCTATATCTTTCTTTTCAGTGGTA
>JAUWDC010000223.1 GCA_030608985.1 Desulfobia sp.
CCATGGCGATAATGTCGAGGCTAGAGTTCATCCGACACTTGTTCCTGAAAAGCATTTACTGGCAAATATAAATGGAGCCTATAACGCTATTCATTTTACCGGGGATATGGTTGAAGATGTTTTGCTGTATGGTAAGGGTGCTGGAATGATGCCTACCGGCAGCGCCGTTGTTGCTGATGTTGTTGACATTGCCCGCAATATAGATCGTCAGGCAATAAACAGGGTGCCCAGCCTTTCCTACCTGCCTGATCAGATTACATCCCGTGATATTACTCCGATGGAATCTATTCGATGCCCCTTTTATTTCAGATTTTCAACAGTTGACAAGCCAGGGGTACTTTCAAAAATTGCCGGTGTTCTTGGTAATCATGGTATCAGCATTGAATCTGTCATTCAAAAGGCCAGAAAGCAAAAAGGTGACGTGCCTATCGTAATGCGCACCTATGAAGCCGGTGAAGCTGATGTGAATAAGGCCCTTGCTGAGATTGATGCTATGGATATTACCATTGCAAATACAGTGAAAATCAGAATTCTGGTCGATGAAGAAGACGCATAGAAAAATTATCATCCTTATTGGTGACGGTATGGGTGATTATCCCATTGCCGAACTCGCCCATCGCACACCACTGGAAGCAGCCCATACCCCGGCCATGGATTATATAGCCAGCCATGGTGTCCTGGGAGAGTTGTTGACAGTGCCTCAAGGATTTCCTCCTGGAAGTGACGTGGCGAACCTCTCTTTGCTCGGATATCGGCCTGAAGAGGTGTATACCGGTCGTTCCCCTCTGGAAGCAGCCAGCCTCGGTGTTGATCTCGAAGACGGTGAGATAGCATTCCGCTGCAATCTGGTCACCCTTGAAGGCAACGAGTCATCTTTAAAAATGGTGGATTATAGTGGTGGCCATATCAGTACAGATGAAGCTCGTGAGTTGATTAACGCTCTTGCCAGTCGTTTGAATGGAGACAATCTGAAACTGTATCCCGGTATAAGCTATAGACATCTTCTGGTATATCGTAATGATGTGTCCGGATTAAAAACAGCACCGCCTCATGATTATACAGGAAAAGATGTTACGAACTTCTGGCAGGAATATAAACATGTTCCAGAGCTTATGTCTTTTATGGAGGAGTCGAGAAAAATTCTCAAAGACCATCCCGTGAATCGACAACGCCAGGCAAATGGCCGGTTGCCGGCAAATGGAACATGGCTCTGGGGAGAGGGAAAAGCTCCCGACATGATGACCTTAAAGGAAAAATATGGCCTCAGTGGTTCTCTGATTTCGGCGGTAGATTTGCTTAAGGGAATCGGTGTTTATGCTGGAATGGACATCGTTGATGTGCCGGGAGCAACTGGATACCTGGATACGAATTATCAGGGAAAAGTTGATGCTGCCCTTCATGCAATCGGCAGTAAGGATATAGTCGTTGTACATGTCGAAGCACCTGACGAGACAGGGCATCAGGGTGATTTGAAAAATAAAATCAGGGCAATACAAGAATTTGACCAGAACATAGTGCAGCCGATTCTCAATGGCATACCAAAAGAAACAGACTGCCGTATTGTTGTTTGCATGGATCATTTTACTCCTATACATTTGCGGACACATACCAGTGATGCGGTTCCTGTTGCAGTATATGACTCTGACTCGAAGAATAACAATACCAGCCTGACCTATAACGAAAAAAACGGCAAATCAGCTGAGTTAAAATTCAAGAACGGCGAAGAATTTTTTCAATATGTAATTAGTGAATTCTAAGTTTTCATCGCTGTAAATTCGTCAATCTTAAAACTTAAAACTTGAAACTTAAAACTTCTTCCCTATGTCCCATTTAAAGATTGAAATGACAGGGCCCATTTATCAGTGCGACCAGCGTGTTATCTATGGAGATACCGACGCTGGTGGTGTCGTATACAATGCCAATTATCTTCGCTATTTTGAAAAAGGTCGATCCGGTTATATGCGAGAATATGTCATGTCATACAGGGATCTGGAGGAGATGGGTTTTATTCTTCCTGTGGTAGAAAGTTATGTGAGGTATAAGGCTCCTGCCCGGTATGACGATTTGCTGATTATCAATACCTCAATGCAGCCGGTGTCTGATATCTCATGGCGTTTTAACCATCACATCCGCATGGCTGGTAATGACAAACTATTGGTTAAAGGCTTTACTCTTCATGCCTCTGTTAATCGCCAAGGGAAATTGACAAAAATGCCCGCTGAGATTATAGAGAAAATGAAAATATAATGCCCTGCGGGCAATTGATAATTGATAATGGAAAATTAATAATTGATGTCCTATCTGATCAGATAATTTCCTTCATTCGTAATTCATAATTCGTAATTTTCAACTATAAATCCAGATGTCCGTTGAACAGCAAAACATTACACTAGGTGAAATATATCGCTTTCTGGGTCAATCTTTAAAGTACCCGGATGCTGATTGGGTAAACACTTCCTACTGGTCAGTTTTAACGACATTGCTTACAGAACTGGATTGGTTGGAGGATAGAAAAGCACTGGCAGCATGGCGTAACAGTACATCTGATTTCCTGGAAGATCTGCAGGTTGAGCACACCAGGCTTTTTATAAATGCTGTTCCGCATGTTCTTGCCCCGCCATACGCGTCAGTCTATGCTCATATTGATGGGACGCTGTATGGGCCGATTGCTGAAAAGACAAAAGACTTTTATAGGGAAAAAGGCTATGCCCTTTCCCAGGAAGATATTCCAGACTATATAGTGTACGAATTGGAATTTCTTGCAATCCTCGTTGAGCAGGATCAGGATGGATACGAGACATTCCTTGATACATTATTTTACCCATGGTTTTCAAAGTTTGAAGAGAAGGTTCTACACGAGACTGAACATCCATTTTTTATCATAATAGTTAAACTTATTGATTTCTTTACAAGGGAGGAAAGCTAATTATGGCATGTAAATTAACGCGACGAAAATTTCTACAAACTGCGTCACTGGCGGCTGCCACCGTACCATTGTCAAAAGTGGTGACTGCCGATACCGGGTTTGTACAAAAAGCATTTACTCCGCCAGGTAGTTTCGCTGACACCAAAACAGCGACAGGTGGAATTTGTGAAATGTGTTTCTGGCGTTGTCAGATTGTAGGTAAGGTTCGAGGAGGCAGGCTTGTTAAGCTCGAGGGTAATCCAAAAAGTATTGATAATGGATCTGCTATCTGTGCTCGAGGGAATGCCGGCGTCAAATTATTGTATGATCCGGATCGATTAAAATACCCGATGAAAAATGTTGGAGAGCGCGGAAATCCGAAATGGAAACGTATTTCATGGAAAGAAGCCATGGATGAGTGCGGGTCAAAACTGAAGGCCGTGCAGGATAAATATGGTGCCCACGGTATTGCCATGTTTCCACACGGCGCCTCTGCGAAATACCCCATGCATTATTTTGAAAGGGCTGTTGGTACACATAATGTGAGTGAGGCATCTTTCTTTCAGTGCCGCGGGATTCGAGATACTGCTTATGTGGCAACAATCGGTACACCTCCAGGCGAGCATGTCGATATGCCAAATGCGAAAGCAATGCTTTTCCTTGGCTGTCATCTTGGTGAGAATGTTCATGTCTCTCATCTCAAGAGATACCTCAAAGGCCTTGAGAATGGTGCCAAACTTATCGTAGTTGATCCCCGCTACTCAGCTTCAGCTGCTAAGTCTGATAT
>JAUWDC010000163.1 GCA_030608985.1 Desulfobia sp.
AAACTGGATCTTGATTTCAAACCTTTCATGCCTGCACTGCTTTTAAAAACAGTGGTTGCCATGTTTCATTCCCAGGCAAAGGAGAAAGAGCTCAGTGTCTCTTTTGAGATTGATCCCAAAGTGCCGGAGGGAATTATTGGCGATGATCACCGGCTCCAACAGATGCTGGTTAATCTTTTTGGCAATGCAATGAAGTTTACAAGCGAAGGGGAGGTTGTCACACGAATAGAATGCTGTGAAGGAAATGGCGGCGGGAAAACACTGCGCTTCAGCGTCCGTGACACAGGTATTGGGATTCCATTGGAAAGACAAAAGGCAATATTTGAGAAATTTACCCAGGCTGATGGATCCACGACTCGACAATATGGCGGGACCGGTCTTGGACTATCCATCACGTGTCAGCTTGCGGAATTGATGGGTGGGTATGTTGATCTGGTAAGTGCCCCCGGGGAGGGAAGTACCTTCAGTTTTGATATTCCATTAAAAAAATGTTCAGATCTCGAATTAATTGAATTGAGAAAGGAGAATCCAGAGCAGCAAACCAATTCGCTGAGTGAGGAAGCTTCTATTGATTCAAAAGACAAGGTCAAAGAGCGGACTAAAGATACCGCCGATAGTCATGACTGCCATATGAATGTACTGGTGGTAGAGGATAATCCTGTCAACCAGCGACTGGCCAGCCTGCTTATCAGTAAAGAGGGGTGTAACGTAACGGTGGCTGGAGATGGTCTCCAGGCTCTGGACAGACTGAAGGAAGGGAAATATGATCTTATACTTATGGATGTCCAGATGCCCAAGATGGATGGTCATGCTGCTACCCGCAGAATCAGGGAGATTGAATCCTCAGGAGAAAGAAAGCAATATAAAAGTCTGTCTGCAAACGATCGGCCTATAACCATTATTGGTCTCACTGCCCATGCTGGGAAAGAAGATGAACAGAGATGTTATGATGCCGGGATGGACGGTTTTTTGATGAAACCCATTGTTCGGGCCAGACTTATTGAGGAGTTAGGAAAAAAGAAAAAAGAATTTTCTCGATGATTATGTCTTGGAACAGTGACAATATGTTCAGGTTACTGGGAAAAAAGAAGAAAGCCTGGCAGATATCTCTCCAAAGCCTGATATCACAATAGACCTGGAAATTTCGTCAATAATTGTCAATTCAAGGTGAAGACGACTCTCAGGCATGAGGCTTCCAAGTCGATCAGGCCACTCAATCACAGTAAGGCCATCCCCATACATATATTCTTCAAACCCAAGGTCCACAAATTCATCTTCACTGCCCAGACGATAGAGATCCATGTGGTAGAGTGGAATGCGACCTGGGTATTCATGAAGTAAGCTGAAGGTCGGACTGGTTATATAACAATCCATGGGCACACCAATGCCCTGTCCAATCGCCTGAGTCAAGGTCGTTTTTCCCGCCCCGAGGTCGCCTGAAAGGGTAAAAATGTCTCGTGGCTCGGCAACGTTGCCAAGATGTCTGCCGAGCGCGATGGTGTCTTTCAGGGTCGGGAGATTAAGGCTTCTTTGTAACGAAGGAGACACTTTTTCTAATTATTTTCTTTTGTGGCAGAAAAGACATCTGTATTTGGGAGGATGGTCTTCTGGGAGAGGTGATACGCCATCAGGATTATGGCATGATTCACAGAATTTTTCCGCCTCTTTCTTCCCCATTACAAAGAATTTTTCGTGATCTTCATCATGAGGTATAAACGCGGTGGATTCTTCCGGGGCGTTCCACAAGAAAAGGAACATGCCACCGCAGAAGACAATAAAGATAATGTTGTACAGAAGTGTTTTTTTTGTTTTAGCTGTAATAGTCATAATGCTTAGGTCTAAGATACAAGGTATAGGGTTCAGGGGTGTATGGCTTACCCCATCTCAAGTAGGTTAAAGTTTACCAGCCGCATGCGAAGGGCCGCAACAAGTGATTCCAGTACAATTTTGCATATGATTTTATTTGATCCTGTCAAGCGAAGCAATCGACTGTGACTTTTTTGTTTCTTTATCAGACCAGAGAGCGTGCTATCATCAAAATCGGGATTGAGAATACGATGGGCGACTGTGTCTCCTGAAAGGACAGCCGGATAAATCCCCTCTCCGGTAAGGCCTGAAGCAAGGCCCGCGGCATCTCCGACAAGGAAGCGGTTGCCAAAATCATAGCCCCTGTAATCAAAATTTATTGTTGCAGCTTCCGGCTTTGCATCTTTGCGATTAATACCACATTTTTCCATCCAGTGGTGTAAATTTTCTCGTAGAATACTGGGGGTAAGGTCTTTCCTGTAGCTGTATGCGCCCACTGAAGCTCTCTCTTTATGGGGAAATATCCAAGCGTATCCGGTATTAAAGAGTTTTTGGTCAAGGTGCCATATCATTTTAGGATAGTTGCCTGGAATGTGATATTGGAAACCGATGCCGATTGATTCAGTCCCAACATTCAGGTAACGGCGAACAAGGGAGTTACTGCCATCGGCACCAACCAGAAAGTCATAAGAGAAATTTCCAGAATCAGTCACAATTTCATGATCTGTTATTGTGTGCACACGAATGTTTGTCTGAATATCCGCACCTGCCATTGAGGCCTCATTGGCCATCCATTGCCCGAGTTTTTCTCTGTTTATTGTTGAAATAATAGGGTGGGAAGAGGTGAGCCGGATTTTTTGCCAGGCAGAATGAATATATTGTTCAGGAAAATGTTTTTCTATAAGTTGTTCTGGTATATTGCGGGCCAGGCCGGACCACGATACTCCTCCAGCACATACTTTGGATCCAATAGATGGGTTTTTCTCAAGCAGGAGAACGTTTCCTCCGTTACGGGCAAGAGTTGCTGCGCATGCTAATCCTCCCGGCCCTCCACCTATAATAATTGTATGATAATGCATGGGATTTTAATTAAAAATTAGGAATTACGAATTACGAATTTAAGGGACTGATTAATAAACTAAGTACCTTCAATTCCTAATTAACACATTGTTTTTTCCAGGTGACCCATGGTACTATAGTCAACTTTTAATTTGTAGCAATAAAAGCAGCAGTGAAACGGCGATTGTATCCAGAGGATTATTACATGGCATCAAACTTATATAGAGGAAGAAATAAGTCCAGGAAATCATTTTTTCTGTTCATCTTTTTGGGCATCATTTTTATAGGCTCAGCCATTGCCGGTGTCATCTATCTTGAGCGTGAAACTCCGTTGGTGGATATTTCTGATGAATTAGGACTTATTGGATCATATAAAGAAGTGACCGTTACCGTCACTGATCAAAAAAGCGGTCTCAGCCATGTTGATGTGAGACTTGTCCAGGGATCAAAACAGAAAAAACTCAATGAAAGGAATTTTCAGCGACAGGGCTATGCTCCCAAGGCTGGTCCTGAACAACTTCAACTGAAGGTTGTAATTGACGCTAAGGCCTTAAATCTGAAGAATGGTTCTGCTCAACTGGTTGTGACGGCCAATGATTTTTCTTACTGGAATTTTCTGAGAGGCAACAAAACCGAAAGGGTCTATGAGTTTACTCTCGACACTGAGCCCCCTAAAGTAAACAGAATGGATTCGCCTCGCTATATTAAACCTGGCGGTGCTGGAATAGTCATTTATAAAATCAGCGAACCTGTTGCTAATCATGGGGTTCGGGTCAACGGTTTTTTCCATTCTGGTTTTCCCTTACCTGGAGCTGAAGGGACTTTTGGAGCCATAATCGGCCTGCCATACTATACGGAAAATATTGAAAGTGCCGCAGTCGAAGCTGTTGATGAAGCCGGAAATGTCGGTAAGGCCCCATTTGGTATGATTCTTAAGTCTGTGAAATGGAAACAGGATCAGATTAATATACCGGACAGTTTTCTCACATTGAAGATCCCTGAGTTTAGCCAGTATTATCCGCAGATGGAGGGAGATACGATAGAAAAATATCTGTATGTCAATAATACGGTGCGCAGGGAAAATAATAAACGGATAATGGAAATTTGCAGCAATTCCGGAAAAGAACAGCTCTGGAGCGGAAAGTTTGGCCGAATGGCAAGATCCAGCAACAGGGCAGGATATGCAGATCATCGCACCTACTATTATAAAGGCAAGGAGATTGATAAGCAGGTTCATCTTGGTATTGACCTGGCCTCAACGCGCCATGCCGAGGTACTGGCGGCCAATAAAGGGAAAGTCATATTTGCCGATTATCTTGGTATTTATGGAAATATGGTTATTCTCGATCATGGGTTGGGAGTATTCAGCCTGTATTCCCATCTAAGTCAGATAGGAGTGGTTGAAGGAGATATGTTGGAGAAAAATGGAGTCCTCGGCGCCACCGGGACATCCGGGATGGCAGGAGGCGATCATCTCCATTTCAGTATGCTTGTCAACGGTATTCTGGTGAATCCCCTTGAATGGTGGGATGAGCACTGGCTTGATTTAAACATTCTGAGTTATTTGAAATAAATTGTATCTCACAGAGGCACAGAGATGCCCTGAAAGAGGTAAGCGCAGACTCCGAATTGGGGT
>JAUWDC010000244.1 GCA_030608985.1 Desulfobia sp.
TTCCCGCAGAACAATGCTTCTTCTTGCGGCACTGTTCTGGATGGCTGTCGGTTTTGGCTTGATGATTCGTGGAATCGTTACCCTGGTGCGGGGAGAGCATTATTTTCTTCTTGATGCAGCACTCTGTTTGGGAACCTTTAATTATTTCATGGTATTTTCACGGACGGCCATAAAAAATGTGGCACGAATCCAGGAAAAAGAAGACGGTGATTGCCTGGGAGGAGTTTTTTCATTCAAGAGTTGGATACTTGTAGTTGTTATGATTCTCATGGGGCGTCTGCTTCGCCTTTCCGGCCTGCCCCTGGGAATTTATGGTGTTATCGTCCTCGCCGTTGGTTTAGGGTTGTTTCTTGCCAGCCGAATCATGTGGGTGGCCTGGAAAGAGTCTCGCCACCAGTCTTCTAAGCAACTCCCATGACAAGGAGTCATAACGAACTTATGAAAGTTAGGCTCTCACAGAGCCCGCAGAGACACAGAGAAAAAAACAAAAAAATCTCTGTGAACTCTGTGCCTCTGTGAGAGCCTTTTATATAAAAAAATGTAGATCATGACATCCTCCCCCCGTAACCAGGTTGAAATAAACCTGAATGCATTGCAGGAAAATTGTCGGGCTATTCAAAAAAGAGTTGGGTCCGATACTAAAATCCTGGCTGTGGTAAAGTCCGACGGATATGGCCATGGAATGATACCTTCAGCTCAGGCCCTTTCCGAGATCGGGGTAAATGCGTTTGGGGTGGGAGAGGTCCATGAGGCTGTGTCCCTCCGGGAAGCAGGAGTGAAGGGAGATATTGTGATTTTCCTGGGGGCACGGGAAACAGAATATGAAGAGGTCGTTCATTTCGGATTGCAGCCGGTTATCTTTGATGTCAGGCAGCTTGAAACATTGGCATCTTTTGCAGGCAGCAAAGAGGCACAGGTTGGTGTCCATTTAAAGGTTGATACGGGAATGGGCCGCTTGGGAGTTATGCCGGCGGAACTGGAAAAATATGCCGCTGTTATTCGCAAAGAAAAAGGCCTCTTTTTTGCTGGATTGATGAGCCATTTTCCATGTGCCGATTCAGCTGAATTTACGAGTACAAGAGAGCAGAATGAGCTGTTTGGCAAACTGTCGGCTCAAATGACGGGTGCGGATCAGAGGTTTCCTCTTCATATTGCAAATTCTGCGGCAGTAATAAGAAGTTCTGATTTGCACTGGGATATGGTGAGGCCAGGGCTTTCCCTGTATGGCTGCTATCCTTCGGAAGAATGTCTGGATTTGGTTGACCTGAAGCCTGTAATGTCTTTTACAACAGAGGTTATTCAGGTTAAAGACGTTCCGGCCGGTTTCGGGATCAGTTATGGCCATACCTTTGTTACAAGTAGACCCAGCAGGCTTGCCCTGCTGCCGGTTGGATATAATGACGGCTTCCTGAGAAGCCTGTCAAACAGGGCACACGTTCTTGTTCACGGCAAACGTGCTGAGCAGCGGGGGCGTGTCTGTATGAATGTGACTGTGGTTGATGTGACCGATATCCCTGGTGTGCAGGCTGGAGATGAGGTTGTCCTCATGGGAAGTCAGGGGGAAGAGGAAATTACTGCCGATGAGATTGCCGGCTGGATGGGCACCATTAATTATGAAGTTCTCTGTCTGTTTGGAAACTTGAACCAGCGGGTTTATCTATAAGAGTTAAAAACTATAAATTCACCACAGAGTACACAGAGAGCACAGAGGGAACTGCTTATAATAAAAAGATTTCTCTCAACTTAAAACTTAACACTTTCAACTTAAAACTTTCATTCAACAATGATTAAATTACGTTTAAAAAAATATCTCGATCAGTGTTTCCAAGAAGCTGTAAAAAACGGATTCTGGTCTGATGCCGCCGCAGACAGTTACACGGTTGAAGAACCAAAATTTGATGACCAGGGTGATTTTTCCACCAATGCAGCCATGATCATTGCCGGTAAAGAAAAGAAGTTGACAGGGAAAAAAGTTAATCCCCGTCAGATCGCAGAAAAACTGGTGGAGATGTTGGGAAAAGAGACCTCTCTGTTAGAAAAGGTTGAAATTGCCGGCCCTGGTTTTATTAATTTCTTTGTGAAGGAATCTGTCTGGCCTTCGGTGATTCCACTTGTATGCCGGCAGCAAGATGATTTTGGAAGAATTACGGAAAAGAATGGGAAGCGGGTATTAGTCGAGTTCGTCAGTGCCAATCCCACCGGCCCTCTGAGTGTCGGTCATGGCCGCCAGGCAGTCCTTGGTGACGCCATTGCCAGATTGCTTGAAAATGCAGGTTATGATGTTGAACGTGAATATTATTATAATGATGCCGGCCGCCAGATGCGAGTACTTGGAGAATCTACACGGGCACGATACCGTGAGGAACTTGGTTTGCCTTTTGACTTCCCTGAAGATGGCTACCAGGGGGAGTACATAAGAGAAATTGCCAGATCACTTATCAGTGAATCAGGTGATACGCTGAAGGATACGGAAGATGTCACACCCTTCAAAGAGCAGGCTGAAAAAGCAATATTTGTTGATATTGAGCAGACTTTGAAGCGTTTTGGTATCACATTTGATACCTATTACAATGAACATTCTCTCTACGAAAACGGCCTTATTGATGATGTCGTTGCTACTCTGCGTGATAAAGGGCTTGTCTATGAGCACGATGGTGCTGTCTGGTTCAAGACCACTGAATTCGGCCAGGAAAAGGATCGGGTAATTATTAAGAGCAGTGGTGAGCCGACCTATCGGTTGCCGGACATTGCATATCACCGGGAAAAATTTAAACGTGGCTATGATTGGATGGTGGACGTATTCGGTGCCGACCATATTGCTACCGTCCCTGATGTCCTGGCCGGAGTAAAGGCTCTTGGCTACGATGAATCAAAGGTAACAGTGGTCCTTCATCAATTTGTTACCCTGATGCGTGAAGGCAAACAGGTGAAGATGTCTACCCGAAAGGCAAATTTTGTCACGGTGGATGAACTCCTTGACGAGGTTGGCGCTGATGTTGCCCGTTTCTTTTTTCTGATGCGCAAGGCTGACAGTCAGCTTGAATTTGATCTTGATCTTGCCACAAAACAGAGCCAGGAAAATCCTGTGTATTATGTTCAGTATGGCCATGCCAGACTGGCAAGCATCAGTCGTAAAGCACGTGAAGAGGGCGTGGAAAAGGGAAATCTCGACAATGCGCCGTTGCATGTGCTGAATCTTCCTGAAGAACAGAAATTATTGAAGACCATTGCCGCCTACCCTGCTCTGGTGGAAAATGCCGCAGAGGATCTTGCTCCCCATCGAATTGTCTATTATCTGCAGGAGCTTGCCGGGCAGTTCCATAGTTACTATAATAAACATCGAGTGATTTCTGATGATAAGGACCTCACCAGGGCAAGACTCTGGCTCGGAGAAGCATTACGGGTTGTTTTTCATAATGGTTTAACTCTGCTGGGTATGAGCGCACCGGATTCTATGTGATCGGGTTGTGTGTTTGTAAGAAAGTTTTAAGTTGAAAGTGTTAAGTTTTAAGTTG